>CANQUA010000107.1 GCA_947626915.1 uncultured Lachnospiraceae bacterium | reverse complement strand
ACGTTGATACCAACTCCCTTGGATTCGTAGGAACAGTGCAGCAATAATCCATATCCAGCATATAATCGATTTATGCAGGCAAAAGGTTCGATGATTTAAACGGCTGATAGTCTTTAATTAAGATGCGGGGCTGTCGCACTAAGTAATTAGTGCGCAGCTCCTTTTCAGTAAAAAGCTGGATTTCGGAAAAATTTATATTAATTCTATTTTTATCAACATAAAGAACGGCATATCCATTTTTATCGTTTCTGTTAAAAGCCTCTCCCTTGTTTCCCTTTAGATAATGCCATTCCTTGGCTGCCGGTTCATAATGCCAGGTATAACGACGAGCAAGTGCTCCGCTCCGCTTTGCTTTGCTTTGAAAAGCATAATAAATGCCTGCAACATCAGAGACATCATTGTCGACCCAACTGCCATCACCAGCAGGCCATCCATCTTCACTTACTCTGCCGCTTGGATTAAACCTATATCGGAAATAAGTGGAAGGCCCCAGATGCGGCATCATGGGTGGTTTGGATGGATATTTATGGATAAATGCGTCTGAAATCAAAAAGAATGTGCTCCTTGTCATTTTTCTGCGTTTATGTTAAAATAGAATCATCCGACGAGAGAATATTGACTGTATGTCGCGACAAGGGGGAATTACCGTGGCGGATTCACCGGGCAGAATCCAATGGCATCCCGGTTTTTACGGAGCAGCTGAACTGGAACTGCGGGCCAATAAGCTGGAATTGAGTTTCCAGACAGAAATAGAACTGAGCAAGAAACCGCTGCGGGTGGACCTTCTCATTGTGCGGGTCAAGCCGGGGGCGAAGATCGAGAACGAAGTAGGGCGGATCTTCAAAGATTATAATATCATCGAATATAAAAGCCCGGAGGATGGCCTGACAATTGATGACTTTTTCAAGGTGTTGGGATACGCCTGCCTTTACAAGGCGTTGAGCAGCACATTGGATCAGTACCCAGAGAAGGAAATCACCGTTTCCCTGTTCCGCGACACGTATCCGAGAGAACTGTTCCGCGCGTTGGAAGCATCCGGAAGAACGATTGAAGAGAAGTACCCGGGAATTTATTATATTTCGGGAATGATGCCGTTTGACGTCCAGGTAGTAGTGATGGGCCGCCTGGAAGGGGCAGAACACAGTGCATTCCGCATATTGTCCGGAAATGCCCGCGAAAAGGACGTCAGGGAATTTATTTCGGAAATGCAAAAATTGACAGACCCCGGCGATAAAAACAACGCCGACGCGGTATTACAGGTAAGCATATCGGCGAACGACGCATTGTATGAAGGGATAAGGAGGGATTCAGACATGTGTAAAGCGTTGGAGGACCTGATGCAGGACGTAATTGAGCAGAGGGAACGTGAGGCAGCGGAACAAGCAGCAAAGCAGGCAGCGGAACAAGCGGCGATAAACAAAACACTAAGCAATATCAAAAGCCTGATGAGTACATTAAAATTGACCGCGGAACAGGCGATGGATGCCCTGCAGATCCCGTCGTCCGAGCAGGCGATGTATATGCGTGAGATTTGAATAAATGGAACAAGCGAGTTCATGTATGATTCATAAGTGAATCTAAGATTTTTGATGAATGTTTCTGCAATGCGATTAGCTTAATCAAGAACAAGGGCTTCTGTACCGTTTCCACAGGATGGTATGGTAGTCCTTTTTCAGTTTTGTAAAATGTTCTTCGCCTGCAGAGTGATCGTTTATCTTTGAAACAGCTCCAATATGTGTCCCTTTAGCATGCGTTGTAAAAATTTTATACGCTTTTTGTAAGAATAGTATCATGATAGTTTATAATGTTAAATATTTAATTACTCACAATATCGTTTTTATGATATGTAAAGTTCAAGTTCAGATTCTATTGGGAAAATATATGGAACTCCATTAAATAGTATCGTTTACGATCCAGGAGTTTCTCCCATGAGAAATATGCATAAGAAAGCATTATCAAAGAAATTGCCGCCCCGGTCCATAAGGCCGGGGCGGCGGAGATGTTAGCTTTGAATTACTTTTGTTGCCAACCGTTTTAATACAAAATAGTTAAGGCTTATAAATCCGGAAACGCTGTTGATAAAGATTAATTCATCTTCATCGCTCCGCAGATTTTTAATTCTTCACTTTACTTCTGTTCCTATGCCATCACTATTTGTATTAAACTCCGTTACTTTTTCTTCTCCCTTGGCTTCAATGTTCTTTCCATTCTTAACAAGAACACCGTTCTCATCTACAACAATATTGACATCTTCCTTGTAAGTGGTCTCACCATTGGGCTTACCTTTCTTACTATAGGATATAATCTTCGTCTTCGCAGGAACTACAACATAACTATAATCATAGGCGCCCTGCTCCTGAAGCACGGAAATCCCTACAGTTTCATTATACACATATAAAGCTTTGTCAATAATAGCATACTTATCATCGATTACCTTGCCCGTATTGTCCACATATCCAGTGTACTCAATATCATTCACTTTGCATGTAAACTGAGCGCCGACAACCTGATTTCCATCACCGTCAAAGTAATATGCCGCACCGTCAACTTTGCTCAAAATGCTTGTCTTTGATGCATTGTTCGTGGTCAGCTTTCCAGATGTGCCATTCACCGTGATCTCAACACCAGCATCGGTTCTGGGGTCTGCAGCTACCAGAGCATTCTTTAAAAGTTCTCCATTGTCGTTAAAGAAATAGTATACTTTATCAACATAGTATACCGTGGTTTCGTCCGTTTTGCCAAAGCCGACTGCCGCACCACTGCTCAGGAAGTAGTAAGAATGTTCCTTGCCATCTGCACCATCAAAGATATTTTTGTTAGAGGTTTTACGCCACTCGTTTGTTACAAAGCTTCCGTCAGAATGAGCGTAGTACAGTTTGTCCTTATATACTACTAAAGTATTCTGTTTCAGAACGCCATTCTCGTCAAGATAGTATTTGGGCTTGTCGGCATCATCCACGTTGCTTACTACGTTTTTGCCGTTTCCGTCAAAATAGAAATAAACATCATCCTGATCGGAGTAAGTATCATATACCAGTTCTTCCAGCGCTTCGTTGTCCCCCAGGTCTACCTCGGTGAGGTTGATCCAACCTTTAACCACCGGCTGGCCAAGTACATACTTATCGGTTTTCTCCGGATAGCAATACATATAATTATCATCTGTATCGATCCAGCCGGTCATCATACGTCCATACTCATCAAAGACAAACTGAGCCGTCTTGCTTGATCCATTTCCAACCGGAACTTTCTTCGACAGAGACTCACCATCGCCGGTTATTAACTGGCCGTTCTTATCAGCATAGAAATAATAAGAATCCGGGGTATTCGGGTCATACAGTTCATCTTCATCGAGGTCAAGCATTTCAACCACAGCGCTGCTGTCAAGTTCGATCCACTCGTTCTTCGCCATAGCACCGTTGCTGTGGAAATAGTAATACTCACCGCTGTCAACCTCTTTAATGGTAGATGCAGCCATCAGTCCCGTATCGGGATCAATGTAGTACCTCTGACCGTCATGATTCCATGTCTTCCAGCCTTCTACGGCTTCGCCATCTGCGTCCTCGTAGGTCCATGTGCCGTCTGCATTCGGGGTCCATCCGGCAGCAAACGCCGTCATGGAAGCGCCGATGGCCAGCAGGGCTGCTGCGGAGGCTACCGCAGCGATTTTTGTCTGCTTTCTCATAATTAATGCACTCTCCTTTTTCCTTTTTTGATCTCCCTTATGGGAAAATCCTTTGGTTACATTACGAGGTAATTATACTTCCTATAATGGAAATTATCAATACTTTTTTGGCATTTTTTGAAAGAAATTTTGTTTTGGCCTATGTACTGGTCTTTTTCCATCTCGGAAATACGCTTTCCTCAATCACAATGACAGTATAATATATTTTGAAGCAAAATGCTATAACTTTTCTCTGTGCATTTTCTTACGTAAAACTTACGAAAAACAAGTTTTTTTCTTAGATTGTACGGATATTAATACAATCCTTGCATTTCTGGAAGAACGTGGTATAATGTTCATATGTCAGGCAAAAACAGGCATTATTGAACGGAGGCCCTATGAACAAGGAATTTTTATTATGCAGAAACATCCTGGAGAACCTGCAGATTACCCAGCGGGGACTGGCGGAAGCGCTGGAAGTATCGCTGGGGACGGCAAACCGGATGGTTCGGGAATGTATGGAGCGAGGCCTGATCGCCGCCGGGGCGGAGGGTTACCGGCTGACGGAGCAGGGACTGGAATATATGAAGCCTTACCGGGTGGACGGAGCTGTGATCATGGCGGCCGGGTTCGGTTCCCGCTTTGTGCCGCTGACCTTCGAGACGCCGAAAGGATTGCTGGAGGTATTCGGAGAGCGGATGATCGAGCGGCAGATCCGGCAGCTCCACGAGGCGGATATCCATAACATTATCATCGTTGTCGGTTATTTAAAAGAACAATTCGAGTATCTGACCGATCGGTACGATGTAAAATTGATCTATAATCCGGAATATTCGTCCAAAAATAATCTGGCGTCCGTTTACTGCGCCCGAAAAGAAATGCAGGGCAAAAACATGTATCTCCTCTCTTCCGATAACTGGATGCGGGAAAATCTGTACCATACCTACGAGTGCGACTCCTGGTACAGTTCTGTATATAAGGAAGGGGAAACTTCGGAATGGTGCCTTTCCTTAAATAAGAAAGGAATGATACTGGACGTAAAAAGCGGCGGCCGGGATTCCTGGGTCATGTACGGGCCGGTGTTTCTGTCTGCTTCGTTTCTGGCGGACTTTCTTCCGGTTCTGGAGGCTTACTATCACACGCCCGGGACGGAACAGTTTTACTGGGAGCATGTTTATCTGGAAATGCTGAACGGAACCGCTCAGAAACGGCTCCGGGATTTTCTGCCGGAATCCGCCCGGCAAGCGGACGGCGCAGATCCGGGGGCGATCCTCCGGAAGGAACCGCCGGCGCTTTTTGTGAACAAACAGCCGGAAGATATGGTTTACGAGTTTGAGAACCTGGAGGAGCTGCGGATGTTCGATACGCGGTACCGGGAACATTCCGACAATGAGGCGCTGGAGCTGATCGCCAAAGTATTCCGGATCCCGGAGTCGGAGATCCGCGAGATCCGCTGCGTCAAAGCGGGCATGACCAATCAGTCGTTTCTTTTCGAGGTACAGGGCAAACCCTACATCTGCCGCGTTCCGGGGCCCGGCACCGGGCTTCTGATCAACCGGCGCCAGGAAGCCGAAGCGTTCAAAGCGGTGCAGCCGCTGGGCATTTCGGAGCATGTGGTTTATTTTGACAGCGAGACCGGCTACAAGATCGCGGATTATTATGAAGGCGCGAGAAACGCGGACGCGTCCAGCGAATCGGACATGCGGATCTGCATGAAGCTGCTGAAAAGCCTGCACCGCTCCGGCGTAACGGTCGGGCATGATTTCGATATCCGGGAACGCATCGGATTTTATGAGAATCTGTGTCTGAGCCACGGGGATATTCCCTTTGAGGATTACCGGGAGGTCAAAGCCCATATGACGGAGCTGATGGACGGTCTGGACCGTCTGCAGCGGCCGAAGGTTCTGGCCCATATTGACAGCGTGGCCGACAATTTCCTGTTCCTGCCGGACGGTCAGGTGAAGCTGATCGATCTGGAATACGCCGGCATGTGCGACCCGCTGATCGATATCGCCATGTGCGCAATCTATTCCTATTACGACGACGAACAGGTAGACCGGCTGATCGAATGGTACCTGGAGCGGCAGCCCAGCGAAGAAGAGAAAACCATTATTTATTCTTATGTGGCTCTGGGCGGTTTTCTCTGGAGCCTGTGGACCGTATACAAGCACTTTCTCGGGCAGGAGTTCGGAGAGTATTCGATCATCATGTACCGGTACGCCAAGCGGTATTATCGGAAAATCTTACTAAAAAGTTCATAAATTATTTTGGATTACCTCTATATCTTAAAAGATTTTTATGCTATACTAAGAATACTGAGTACTTGTCTCAGGGAATGGACGAGGAGGACACGGTATGATACGTCGGAAACAAATACAGGCTATGGCCCTGGCCGGGCTTTTGGGAGTTATGTCTCTGGGAAACGCTTCCACGGCTCTGGCGGAATGGAAAAACGAGGGCGGCCATTGGGTTTATTATGACAATGCCAGCGGCGCCCTGCGCAAAGGCTGGCTCCCGACTGTTACGGGGGATTGGTATTTCATGGATCTGGTCACGGGACAGATGACCATCGGATGGAAGCAGATCAATAACCACTGGTACTACTTCCTGGACAACGGCGTGATGGCGGTCAGCCAGTGGATCACCGACCAGGGGAATTTCTACTATATGTACAGCGACGGCACCATGGTCACCGGATGGATGCATATGGCAAACGCGGACGGCGGGAGAGATTACTGGTACATGAAAGCCGACGGCGCCATGACCAAGGGCTGGTGGCAGATGAATGACCAATGGTATTACGCAGACACCAGCAACGGTCACGTGGCCTTCGGATGGAAGAAAATCAACGATAACTGGTATCTGTTCAGCGGCGACGCCCATATGCTGACCGGATGGCAGAAGATCAATGATTCCTTATATTATCTGCACACGGACGGGCGGATGCTGACCGGATGGCTGACGGATGCCAACGGGGAACGGTATTATATGGATCCGAGCGGCGTTATGTCCACCTATTGGAAAAATATAGACGGTTACTGGTATTATTTCAATGCTTCCGGACATGTGCAGACCGGATGGCAGATCATAGATGGGAATTATTATTACCTGGATCCGGACAATAACGGCAGGATGGTGGCCAATACGACCAAGACCATCAATGGGATGAGCTATTCCTTTGACGCAAACGGCGTCTACTACTCGGCCAATACCACGCCGTCCCCCAGTAATCCGGGGAATACGTCCGGCAATGCGCCAGGTTCGTCTCCCGGCAGTCCGGACACCTCCGGCAATTCCACCGCTTCCGGCGGACCGACCGCCAACAATGACGGTTCGGTTTCGGCCACAGGGCCGTCGTCAGACGGAACGAATCCTGCGGCTCCGTCCACAAATACGACTCCTTCCGGTCCGTCCTCCAGTCCAAGCAGCGGACCTTCGTCGGACGCCAGTGATCAGCTGCTGACCGGCTGGCTGACGGATGCGAACGGCAACCGGTATTACATAGAATCGAACGGCAAAAGAGCTACGCAGTGGAAACAGCTGGATGGTTACTGGTATTACTTCAATACCCTCGGACAGCAGCTGACCGGCTGGCAGGAACTGAACGGGAACCACTACTACCTGGATCCGGACAATAACGGCAGGATGGCAGCCAATACGACCAAGACCATCAACGGCACCACCTATTCCTTCGACGCAGGCGGCGTGGCCAGCGTCAAATCGTCCGGTCCGAGCAGTCCCGGCGCCTCTGACAGTTACGATAGTCCCAGCGGCCCCAGCAGTCCATCGTCCGGTCAGTCAGCCAGTTCTTCCACTCAAAAGGGGGACGAATTAGTACCGGGACTCACCGGCTCGCCCTGGTATCCGGACTGGACATGAATTTCAAAAAGTTAATCGAGTAGGGCGGATTCTCTCCGCCCTCTCACACCACCAGTACATGCCGTTCGGCATACGGCGGTTCAACATAAC
>CANQUA010000106.1 GCA_947626915.1 uncultured Lachnospiraceae bacterium | reverse complement strand
AAAGCGATTTATATTGGAGCGCCGGACAAGTCCAGCGGCAAGCGGCGGCAGGAAATTCGCATTGAGTATGACCTTGTAGGCTACATCCCGCTGGATAAGCTGATGGAACAGGAAAAGCAGGAAACGGCATGACCGAAATCATGCCGTCCCTGCAAAACTTGATAAAACTTTCTTACGATAGCCCCGCTTTCCGCCGCGATATTTATTTACACGGTTTCAGCGCCGGCAGACCGCCCTCTTATCAGAATATTCGCCGTTGATTCGCTGTACGCATTCATGAAGCAAATGCCGGCTTGCTCTTTGCCTTTCGCAGCCGGAACGCGCGCCCCGGAAATTCGTTTTCATAAAAGTCCCTTTTCAATTAGAAGTGTGTTTTGCATTTATACGCCATTTCTGTATATTCTATCATTTTATTGCTGCAATCATTAGGGTGTTCATCAACACCCTTTTCTTATTTCCCATACTAATTTTGAATCTTAATTATAGTGAGAGTATGATTTTTATATAAGTAAAGATTTGGGGGTATTCTAATGCCAGATATTTTTGATATTTGGAACTTTAGTATGATATTACAGACAATTTTGTAGTAAAGGGCAGTTAAGACAGGGGGGGGGTAAAGTTGTTGGAAAAAATTAAGAATAACCAACATTGTAGTTTATTTATCAGTATGATATATTTGATATACAGTTATAAGGGAACAGACAAATCGGCGTTCGAAGAGGTATCACAATGAAGAAATATCACATTGGAGTTGGTCTGCTAATTCTCATCTTGTGCTTAGGAGCCATGTCCGGCTGTAAAAGAACCATGCACTCTGTCATTGAAAACGAGCCGAGGTTTATAGGCATTGTAGAATCTTCCACGGATCAATATGCTCTTGTCAAACTCAATGAAGATGATCCTTTGTCCGATGATTATGCAGCCATTCAGGTTTCTCTTGATGTTGAATTGAAAGACAGCTTTTTATCTTTTGTTTCTGGTGACGAGATTGTAGTTTATTATGATGGCAATATCACAGACGGCAAAGCGGAAACCGTATATGCGATAACTTTGCAAACACCATCGGGCCAAGAAAAATGATAGATTTATCGCAAAATAGACAAGTTCCCGTTTGTAGCATAGTCAAAAAAAGAGGCAGTTCAGAAGATATGGATTGTTTCTTTTTTTGTGCTTCAAAATGACAGGCATCTGCGGAAAATATATAAATATACATAGCCAGCCGGTGGCTGACAGTAGGAACACTTCTTCTTGAAATGGGAGTCATAAAAATAATCTCCGCTCCAAAAAATAACTCCGGTTGACTTCGCGGGATATCTGAACTATGATAGGAGAAAATAATTCCTGCGAAAGGAGCCATTTCCCATGATTATCGACTTCCATACACATACATTTCCGAAAAAAACATCCCTCTCCATCGTAAATAAACTGGCCGGCGTATCAAAAACGGTCCCCTTTACCGATGGTTCCCCTGACGGCCTGATCGCCTCCATGGAAAAATCCGGCACAGACCGGTCCGTCAATCTGCCGGTCATGACCTACGCCGGACAGGTAGAAAAAGTGAACCGTTCGCTGATGACCCAGCGGGAGGAACTGTTATCCCACGGGATCATTACATTCGGAGGCATCCACCCGGATTATGAGGATTTCCGGGGCGAATTGAAACGCCTGAAAGACGCGGGTATTCCCGGGAGCAAGCTGCATCCCGCTTACCAGAATGTGGACTTCGACGATATCCGCATGATGCGCATCATCGACTGCGCTTCGGAGCTGGGGCTGATCGTCCTTACCCACGCCGGCATCGACATCGGCCTTTACGACCACAATTACTGTTCCGTCAAACATATCCTGAATGTTCTGGATCAGGTTCATCCGCAGCGTCTGGTCCTGGCCCATATGGGCGGCTGGGGCGATTGGGACGCGGTCGAACGCGACCTGGCCGGCGCGCCGGTCTGGCTGGATACCTCGTTCTCCATCGGCCCCATCACGCCGCTGCCCGGCGCTTCGCCTTATCTGACCGAAAATCTGTCCGACGAAGCCTTCGTCCGGCTGGTCCGCAAACACGGCACAGATAAAGTTCTTTTCGCCACCGATTCACCCTGGGAAGATCAGGCGGATTACATCCGGCGTGTGGAAAAGACCGCGCTGACCGACGCAGAAAAAGAAAGGATCTTTTCAGGAAACGCGCGGAAATTGCTGGGCCTTTGATTACGCGCGGAAAAAGCCGCGAAAATACGTTCGCGGCACCGAAGCGAAGCCCGTGAAGACTATTAAAAAGAAAAGGGGCTTTCTGCGTCGTGATTTTCCGGCACTCCCAGCCGGCTGGCTCCGCTGCCGGGAACATCACAAATTCTTAATGAACTGCAAGAAAAACTCAAAGCTTTTTTCGGCTGTCTATGGTAAGCTATGCGGAGGGGACGGTCCGCCGCCGCATACTTGCCGGATGAAGCTTTCACGCCCCGGCGGCCGCTTCTGCACACCAAAAATATAACAGAAAAGGGAGACTTAAAACATGAAAAAATTAACTGCGCTTTTACTGATTCTGGCCATGACGGCCGCTCTGGCCGGCTGCGGAGGGGGGACTTCTGACAGCGCTTCCGATAAGAAACTGGAAGGCGAACTGACAGACATTATCGCCAGCGTCTACGAAAATCACGGCTGGGAAGACAAATTTGCAGTGGACACCTTCACTCTTGACGACGACGAAATGCTTACGTTTTACACGGGCCTGGAGAACCGGGACCATGTGACGGATATCGCGGTCTCCGCCCCCTTGATCGGCTCGATCGCCTACTCTATCGTTATGGTGCGTGTCGACGACGCGGCTAATGCGGAAGATATCGCCCAGAAAATGAAAGACAACATCGACGTCCGGCGCTGGATCTGCGTTTCGGCGGATGATCTGCTGGTTTCCGGCTACGGCGACGTGGTTATGCTGGTAATGGTGGACTATGCTCAGGCTGACAACGGCATTACCGCCCAGTCCGTCACCGACGCGTTCCGGGCGGTCTGCGGCAGCGATCTGGATTTCACCATCTGAGCCGTACATTTGTCAGTCTATCGCAGCAACGGCCGCCGGATGCGCATCGTTCCGCTGTCCGGCGGCCGGCTGTATTTTTCTGTGCCTTCAAAGGAGAATCGTCATGCTATTTTCCAGCATTTCCCTGCTGTTTTACTTTTTGCCGGCGGTGCTGATCGTGTATTTTCTGTCGCCCGGCAAGCTTAAAAATACAGTGCTGCTCGTGTCCAGCCTGCTCTTCTACGGCTGGGGCGAGCCCAAGTACCTGCTTCTGATGATTGCTGCGATCGGCGCCTTTTATTTCTTCGGCCTGGCGATCGGCCGGTGTACGTCCCCTTTCTGGCGGCGCTTCTGGCTGATTGTTTCGGCAGCTGCCGCTGTCGCGCTGCTGGGCATTTTCAAATACGCGGATTTTTTCATTTCTTCATTCAATGCGGTCACCGGCCTGCATGTTCCGCTGCTGCGCCTGCTTCTGCCCATCGGCATCAGCTTCTATACGTTCCAATGTCTGAGCTACACGGCGGATGTCTATCGCGGACGGGCTCAGGCCCAGAAAAATATTCTTCACTTCGGCGCGTACGTTTCCATGTTCCCGCAGCTCATTGCCGGCCCCATTGTCCGGTACGTGGATGTGGAGCGGGAATTGAACAGCCGCACCGTCACCTGGGACGATCTCTGTCTGGGACTGCGCCGTTTTTTAACAGGACTCGGAAAAAAAGTGCTGCTGGCCAATCAGTTCGGGCAATTCATTGAAACGTTCCGGGCCTCCCAGGAAAAATCTCTGCTGTTTTACTGGCTGTATGCCCTGGCATTCTGCCTTCATATTTACTTTGATTTTTCCGGCTACAGCGACATGGCCATCGGTCTGGGCCGGATGTTCGGCTTTCATTTCCCGGAAAATTTCAATTATCCCTATTTGTCCAAAAGCGTCACCGAATTCTGGCGGCGCTGGCACATGAGCCTGGGGAGCTGGTTCCGGGATTACGTATACATTCCTCTGGGCGGCAACCGGGTCAGCCGCGGCCGCTGGGTGCTGAACGTGCTGACAGTCTGGATGCTCACCGGCCTGTGGCACGGGGCGGCCTGGAACTTCGTTCTGTGGGGACTGCTGTTCGCGGTATTACTTCTGGCTGAAAAATGGATCCCGTCGCTTCAGAAACTGCCTGCCGTCCTGCGCCGCGGCTATGTGCTGCTGGCCGTGGCCCTGAGTTTCGTGCTGTTCAACGCGGAAAGCATGGCCCAGGCCGGGTCGGATTTCGCGGGTCTTTTCGGCCTGGGCGGCGTACCGGCAGTTACCGGTGAAACGTTGTACTATCTAAGCAGCTATGCGGTCCTGTTCTGCATCGGCATCATCGGCGCCACGCCCCTGCCCAAAAAGCTGGCCCGGCGCCTGCCGGAAGGAGCAGCGGCCGTTCTGGAGCCGGCGATGCTTCTGGCCCTGCTTCTGCTCTGCAGCGCCTACCTGGCGGACGGGTCGTTTAATCCGTTTTTGTACTTCCGGTTCTGAGGACCGCACGACCAGCATATTGGCATTTCAAGAAGTAACCAAATAATTTGTAATTATAAGAATAGCTCTGCAAACGATTCGACGCTCCAAACCGTATTCATTATAGAAACAATCCTGCAAACGATTCGGCACTTCAAAAAGTGCGAACGTATTTGCAGCTGCCATGGCATAACCACAACTATTTTCACATTCCAGGGAGTCTGCGCTATGAAAAAAATCCATTCCATCGGGATCGCCGCCGTAATCTGCGTGTGGCTGGGCCTGACGCTGATGGCCTGGTTCGGACCAGATGCCGAATTCTCCGCCGCGGAGCGGAGAAAACTGGCCCGTTTCCCCTCGCTCACCGTCAATACCGTACTTTCCGGCCGGTTCATGTCCGAATTTGAAACCTACGGCCAGGATCAATTTCCGCTGCGGGACCAGTTCCGGCAATTAAAGTCCATGTTCCATTATTTTGTACTGCGGCAGAGGGACAATCACGGCATTTATCTGGCGGACGGTTATGCGGCCGCCCTGGAATACCCGCTGGATCAGAAGTCTGTCGCTTACGCCGCGGATCTGTTCAATCAAATCTATGAAAACCATCTGGCCGGCGCAGGGTCCCGCATCTTGTTTGCCGTCGCACCGGACAAAAGCTATTATCTGGCGGAGCCCAACGGCTTCCCGGCCATGGATTACGACGCTCTGTCCCGGCAGCTGCAGGATGCGCTTCCCTGGGCGGAATTTGTGGAGATCGCCGATTGCCTGAGCGGGCAGGATTATTACCGCACCGACACTCACTGGCGGCAGGAACGGCTGATTCCCGCGGCGCAGAAGCTGGCGGAAGCGCTGGAAGTGACGCCCCCGCGGGAAGAAGATTTCACAGTCACCGCCATTGACCGCCCATTTTACGGCGTCTACTACGGGCAGGCGGCTCTGCCCATGGCGGCGGAGACCATTTACACCATGAACAGCCCCGTCATTGACGGCTGTACCGTGGAAAATTATGAAACCGGGCAGACCGCTTCCGTCTATGACCTGACCAAACTGGACAGCCGCGATCTCTATGATATCTATTTATCCGGCGCGGCGGCGCTTCTGACCATTGAAAATCCCGGCGCGGACACGGACCGGGAGCTGATCGTGTTCCGGGACTCCTTCGGCAGCTCGCTGATTCCCCTGCTGCTGGCGGATTATCATACCGTTACGGTCGTGGATCTGCGCTACTTTCCCAGTGCCATGCTGGGCAGCCAGCTGACGTTTGACGGCCAGGACGTATTATTTCTCTACAGCCCCCTGGTGCTGAATAAAAGTTATTCTCTGCGGTGAACTGCCGCGCGGCAGATAAACGTCCCGCGCCCGTTCAGACCCGGGCGAAAGACCGGCTCCTATTTTGCCGCGCGGCTTCTTTTTTCGGTTCGGCCCATTTTCCTGCGAACTTTTTCTTTTCCCGCGACAATATAGTTATGAAGGGCAGACATCTTGCCCGCGGACGTCCCAATACAAGATGAAGGAGTTTTGCACATGCAACGAGACGAACTGGAAAACTGCATAGAAACATACGGCAGAGACATCTATTCGTTTTGCTGCTATCTGACCCGCAGCCGCCAGGAAGCCGACGATTTGTACCAGGACACATTCCTGAAAGCCCTGGAAATCGCCGGAAGACTGGACGCTGACGGCAATCCCAAAAGTGCGCTGCTGTCCATTGCCTCCAATCTCTGGCGGAACCGGCGCAGGAAACTGGCGTGGCGGCAGCGGATCACCGGCCCGGTGCTTTCGCTGGAACGGCTGGCGGAACGGGGCGGAGAATGGACGGCGGCACATGGCGGACCGGCATGGCAGGATACGGCGGCGGCAAATACTGCTTCCGGAGCGCAGTCCGAAGGTCCGGCGGAGGACTGGCCCGGCGATCTGCCGTCGGAGCAGGCCCGGCAGGGCGCGGAACTTCCGACCGGGGACATTCAAAACGCCCCGGAGAATTTCCACGGCCAGAATCTCTCCGAAACGGAAGCCGACGATTTCTCCGGCCTGGAGTCTGGACCATCCTCCGCCTCCACGCCGCCTCCGAACGCCCCGCCGCCTGCCGCTTCCGGCCGTCCCGCCGTTTTCAGCCGCCCCGCCGCTTCCGGAGAACCGGTTTCCGCCGGGCCGGCGCCGCTGGACGCCGTGATCGCCCGGGAGGACGCATTGGCGGTACACCGGGCGGTGGCCGCGCTTCCGGACAAATACCGGCTGCCGGTGCTTCTGTTCTACATGGAAGAAATGAAGCTGTCGGACATCGCCGCGCTTCTGCGGATCCCGCAGGGAACGGTCAAAAGCAGGCTCCACAAAGCAAAGAAACTATTAGCGCAGGAATTAAAGGAGATTTTAGATGAAACGTGATATCGACGACATTTTAAAACAGGCCCTTTCTCCCGACATCACGCCGGACGCTCGGCTGAATCAGCGCATTATTCATCAGGGAAAGGAGAATCTGATCATGAAACGTAAACCAAATTTCCGCGTACAGACTGCGGTTCTGACCGCCTGCTGCGTGCTGGCCGTCGGCTCCGCCACCACCTACGCGGCCTGGAAACTGCTGGGCGCGGGGGACGTCGCCCGCGAATACGGCGATCTGACGCTGGCCGAGACATTTACGGGCGAGGACGCGATCCTGGTCAATGAGACGCAGACCTACGGCAATTTCCGCGTTACGCTCTTAGGGGCGGTCGGCGGAGAGGCCATCAGCGACTATCTCGGCCAGAACGCCGCCAAGGGAAACGCCACTTTTTACGCCCCCTCCGTCCAGTATCCTCAGCTGGAAAACGAACACCTTTATACGGTCGTGGCGATCGAACGCGCTGACGGCACGCCGATGCCCGATGTCTCCGCCGATACTTACGGCGACGAGACGTTCCTCGTCTCTCCGTATATCAAGGGCCTGCTGCCCCATGAGTACAACGCGCTCACCATGGGCGGCTCCTACACCGAGATCGTTATCGACGGCGTGCAGTACCGTATCCTGGAAACCGACAATGTAGAACTGTTCGCGGACCGCGGCGTTTATATCGGCGTCAGCGACGGGACATTTTATAACAACGACGCTTATACTTACGACGAAGCCACCGGGGAAATGAGCCGGAACGAAAGCTACAGCGGTCTGAACGCCCTGTTTACGCTGCCGCTCGACCCCTCCCACGCCGATCCGGAGGCCGCGGAGGCCTATCTGCAGCTTCTGGCCGAGAGAGGTCAAACGTCCGGTTACCCGGTCACTTATCACGTGGAAGCGGAGGACTTTTCTTTCTCGACCGCAACCGTCACTCTGCCGGACACCCTTGAGAATCTGGCCAGGGCCGGACAGACCAGCGGAACCCTGCACTATGACGAGGCATCCGGGCAGTATATTTTCGAAACCACCGCTGCCGCAGAGACCACCTCGGACAGCGCACCGGAAGAGGACGATACCCAGGACGCTTTCCGCGAGTGGGTAGATTCGATGAAGTCCGGCTCCAACACCGTCGATCAGGAAGCGCTGCTGGCAAACTGCGCCGTTCTGCCCCAGACCGTGCAGACCTGCGCGGTCACGGACGGCAAGTTCTCCTACTCCTTTGATCTGGACGGCCAGGGCGGCGGCCAGGGGAACATAAAGATAAACTATGCCTTCTCCGAGGAAAGCTCCGCCGGGACCATGGTGTTCCTTGACACCAACTACAGTCTGATCGAGGGGAACTCGGACTTCCTCAGCACCGCGAAGCTCACGACGGTCACATTAAACGGCGACGGCACCGTGACCGTGGCGGTGTATGTGCCGAAAGAAGCTCTGGCCAGATACACGGCAGAGGAATAATGGCTGCCTCACAACGCGCAAGGCCGGCGCGGCTGCAGGGCAAATGGATCACCAAGACAGGCGGAAGAATATCGATCGCCCTGCAACATGCAGGATCGGCAAAGCTGCACAGCTAATGCGCCACCAAGGCAAAGAGAAACCATAACCGCTGCTGTGCAACACGCAAAATCCGCGCAGCAGCACAGCAACAACAGCCGCCCGCCACTCCGGGATAAAGGGAAAACCGCTCCGGCGAAAAGCAATCGCCGGGGCGGTTCTGTTTTTGAATTTGCATCTTAACTTTCCTCTGACCGGTACAGAAGCAGAAGGTCGTTGAACATAATATGGATTGATTTTCATTCCGAGAGGTGAATAAAAAGTGAATTTTCACTTTATCCTATTGAAAATCATGAAAATATGGGTATAATATAGTTAAGTCATAATGGAGGTGCCGTATATGCAATATGAAAGCGAGCGCATTGAATATAAATCTCAGATGATCGATGACATTTACAAGGAGGTCATCGCATTTGCAAATACGGACGGCGGCGTGATCTATCTCGGTATTGATGATAAGGGCAATCGGATTGGCATTGACAATGTGGATGAAACCTATACTCGCCTGACCAACGGCATCCGTGATGCAATCGCACCGGATGTAACCATGTTCGTGCGGTATGTCCTCCAGGATAATCAAGTAATTCAAATCGAAGTTGCGGAAGGCAGCTATAAGCCCTACTATCTGAAATCCAAGGGCATGAAGCCTGCCGGCGTTTATGTGCGCCAAGGCACATCTTGTGTTCAGGCATCTCCCGAACAGATTCGCCGGATGATCAAAGAATCGGACGGCGACACTTACGAAGACGCTCGCTGTCTTGAACAGGATTTGAGCTTCCGTGCCGCAGAGACTGCTTTTGATCGCTACGGTGTTGAATTTTCCACCCAGAAATATCGTGCTCTGGGCATCACACAAAATAATATTTATACCAACCTCGCCCTGCTGCTTTCTGACCAGTGCCATCATACAACCAAGATTGCCGTATTTAAAGATGAATTCTGCACAGAGTTCCGTGACAGCAAGGAGTTCGGCGGTTCGGTGTTTAAGCAGTTCGAGGATTCTGTGAATTATCTTGCACTGTGCAATAAGACTGAGTCCGTGATCAAAGGAGTCGTTCGAACCGATAAAAAGGACTATCCGGAAGAAGCCATTCGTGAAGCGCTGCTCAACGCTCTCGTGCATCGGGACTACAGCTTCAGCGGCAGCATCATTATCAATGTAAACGACAGCAAAATGGAGTTCATTTCCCTCGGCGGCCTCCTGCCCGGTCTCTCTCCCGAAGATATTCGTATCGGTATTTCTCAGCCGAGAAATAAAAAATTGGCTGAAGTATTTCACCGTCTGCGTCTGATTGAAAGTTACGGTACCGGCATTCGCCGTATTTTCAAGTTGTACGAAACCTGCCCTGTGCAGCCCAGCATAGAGGCAACCGCCAATGCGTTCAGAATCGTATTGCCCAATATGAATGCCGCCGGCGCTGCGGTCGAAAGTACCCCCGCAGTCACAGAAAAGGTGCCTGCCGCAATTACGCCCCAGATGAAAACGGTGATGGATTATCTGGCAGAGTACGGCGAAATGACCGACGAAGATCTGCAGGAACTGCTGAATGTCAAAAAAACGAGAGCTTATCTGCTTGCCCGTCAGATGAATGAAAACGGATTAATTATAATTGCCGGCAGAGGTGCGGGTAAAAAGTACAAGTTAAAATAACGGAGGGTCAGATATGGTCTCTGCTGATTTCTGTGCATTCAGCACTGCCTCTCAGCAGCGGTTATCCCTTTCGGAACAGACCATACCTTTCCCTCCATTCACCTGCCACATTTATCCTGCACGACTCCGTGTAGTTATTGGGCTTCGGCTTACATGGCAGTCTTTCCCTCATGCAGAACGCTTTCCGGATATGCGCAGCCGGCCCCTCCGTTTTCGTTACTATGCACTACTTTCATCCTGCCATTCGGCTGAATTCAACCTGCCAAAACAAAATTTTACGTTCAATGGCAATGATATCTGCGGCCGTTCCCCTCAGATATTCTCATTCTGTATCGTCTCGACAATATTCCGCCCGCGGATCTTCCCCATGGAGTACCGCATGATCCCGGCCAGCAGCACCGCTACCGCCGCCGCGGCAATCCACGTACTTCCCCAGGGCAGCCGGAACTCCGTCCGGATCCGCAGATCCAGGATCCGGTAAAACGCCGCGTACAAAAGCCACCCGATCGGGATCCCAAACGCCAGCGCTTTCACGCCGTAGAAAATATTTTCCAGCCGGATCATGCGCCGGAACTCCCTGCCGGTCATGCCCACCGACTGCAGCATGGCGAATTCGCGGCTGCGCAGCTCCATGTTGGTGGTGATCGTATTGAAAATGTTCGTCACGCCGATCAGCGCGATCACCGTGATAAAACCGTAGAGAAAAATGCCCAGCAGCGTGTAAATGGCCCGCGACTGCTTGTGCGCCAGCGCCATATTATAGATCTGACCGTCCGGGATTCCCATATCGCCGACGATTGTTTTCTCCATCGCGTCCGGATCCCCGCAGCGGATATGCACGTTCACCTGCGCCCCCAGATATTCCTCATACTGCTCGATCCAGCGGTCGCTGACGATCAGGAATCCGCCCCCGACGCCGCTGACCGACATCGGATGCTCGTCCGTCTGCGCGACCAGCGTCACGGAAACCTCGATCTCCTCGTCTCCGGCATTCATGACCCCCGTCAGCACATCGCCCGGCTTACATTCATACAATTCTCCCTGGTAGGTAATGGTCTTCCCATTCTCACGGACCTCCTGGCTGTAATCCGCGATCAGGATCGCCTGGTCCCATACCTCGTCCGCATCGAGCCCCAGTTTTCTGCAATAAGCCTCATAGCCCGTTTCTCCCAGAGACCGAAAATTCAGCTGCTGCATCTCCGTTTCCACCCAGGGAAAATCCTCCCGGTACTGCCTGCTGTACGGAAGCTGCGCTGCATCCACCTCAAACTTCGCGCCGCGGCACATCTCCACGGCCTCAATCCCCTCGAGTCCGGCGATCCGCTGCGCCTCCTCATACACCTCCCGCTGATAACTGCTGCGCGAGCCGCCAAGGGTGACCATCAGCTGCCAGTCGTATTGCTCATACTGGGTCCCCGCCACCAGAAACCCAATGTTCAGCAGCGCGCTGGTCGCGATAAAGACGGCCACGCTGACCACGATGGAAATGACCGTGGTGCGGTATTTCCCGCGGGATCTGCGCAGATTTTTATAAGCGATCACGCCGCCGATCCCGAAAATCCTGCGAATGATCCGGCCGGTTCCATTCGGCCTGCCGCCCAGCTTTTCCAGCCTACGCCGCTCCCGCCTCCGGATCCGCACCGCGCTGTTGCCGCGGATCGCACTGATGGGCGACACCCGGGCCGCCCGCCTGGCAGACTGCCCCGCCGAGAAAAAGAGCGTGACCGCGGACAGCGCAGCGCCGCCCAATATAGCGGGCAGGGACATTTTATAAACCAGGCGCATTTCCTCGATCAGCTCCGTCAGCCCGCTGGCGACCCGGACCAGAATCACCGTCGCCGCCACGCCGCAGAACACGCCCAGCGGGATCCCGGCGAGTCCCAGGAAAAACGCCTCCCGGTAGACCAGGCCGCGCATCTGTTTCCGGGTGGCCCCCACCGAAGAAAGCATCCCGTAGAGGCGCATTTTTTCCGTCAGGGAGATCGTAAAGCTGTTGCGGATACAAAATACACTGGCCATCATGATGATCGCGATCGCCAGGGCCGCCATCAAATAAAGCATACTGCTCAGCCCGGAACGCTGGTGCGTCTCCAGAATCACCAGCTGCCGGTGTACCGAAAGCCCCTCCGCGATCGCCCCGGCCTCCGTCAGCTTCTCTTTCGTGATATCGCCGTTCATTTTCTCATATTGCTCCAGCGTGATCCCCAAAAGTCCCGCGTTTACCACATTCCGCTTTTTCAGTCCCTCTTTCGTGTAGCTGACGTAGACGCTCAGCTTCCCCTGCGCGGTCTGCGGATCCAGATAGGTGACGGCCGTATAGCCCGGCGAATACGCGCGCTCAAGGGACGTCCGCACGCTTTCGATCCGCCCCACCACGGTATAACGGACGGCCTCCCGTCCCGCAAATGTTTCCTCTCCCTCCCGGTAATGGTCGGTCTGCCCCAAAACGGAACCGTCCGCCACCCGGTCTCCTACGGTCAGTTCCAGCACATCCCCGATGCGGATATCCACTCCGCCGTTGGTTCCCACATTCTGAGGAACCACGATCTCTCCCTCCGCCTGCGGCAATCTCCCCTCGATCAGGCGTATGGCGTTGGCTTTTACGCCATTCTCATCCATCGCCATGATAAAAAAGTACGGTTTTTCCTTATTCAGACTGGCCGCAAGCGGCGCATAGCCCACGTTCTGCCTGACGCCCACCTGACGGATCATCCGGTTATTCCGAAAAAAGATCAAATCTTCCGCATCGACGCCCGTAAATTGATAATGATAATCCCCTCTGTCCGTTTTTTCAAATTCGATCAGGGACGCTTCCAGGCTCGCGGCCATATTGGCGACCGCCGTGATCAGCGCCGTGGCCAGCACAATGCCGACGATCGTCACCAAGGTGCGCTTGGGGTTCAGTTTCATGGTGCGCAGCGTCAGTTTCCGCAATACGTTCATGACTGCCTCCCTCCCTGTTCCCGGCTGTCGCGCACGATACGGCCGTCCTCGATCGTGACCACCCGGCCAGCCAGCTTCGCGATCTCCAGATTGTGCGTGATCATCACAATCGTCTGCTTATATTTCTGATTGGACAGTTTCAAAAGCTCTACGATCTCATCGCTGGCCTTGGAATCCAGATTACCCGTCGGCTCGTCCGCCAAAAGGATCGCCGGACGGTTCACCAGCGCCCTGCCAATGGCCGCCCTCTGCTGCTGGCCGCCCGAAAGCTCGTTGGGCAGATGCCGCATCCGCTTAGTCAGCCCCAATGTGGCCGCCAGCTCCTTTACATACTCCCAATCCGGCTCCTTTCCGTCCAGTTCGCAGGGGAGTGTCATGTTTTCCTCCACATTCAGAACCGGTATCAGGTTATAAAATTGGTAGATCAGCCCCACCTGCCGGCGGCGGAAGATCGCCAGCGTATCATGGTCCATCGCGTAAATATCCTGCCCCTCGATCAATACTCTCCCCTGCGTGGGCCGCTCCACGCCGCCCAGCATGTGCATCAGCGTGGATTTGCCGCTGCCGGAACTGCCCACGATCGCCAGAAACTCCCCTTGTTCCACGCTGAGATCCACGCCGTCCACCGCGACGACCTGGCTCTCGCCCTTTCCATACACCTTTGTCAGGCCCTCTGTCCTTAAAATCTCCATTCCGTTTTCCTTTCCGTGTCTGCTGACGGTTCTTCTTCGGCGTCCGCCAATGGTTGTGATGGGCGGGCGGTTATGCCGCTCCCGGAACCGTCCTTACCTGTCCTTACGGCATCACTATACCGGACCAAAATGACATTTCGGTGACATTTTTAAATATTTTTATTTCTCTGGAATCTTTATTCTATCTGGTGAGCATCGCGGCTATCTTATGCGGTGCGGCCTACAGATTGGGCTATGAAAACGGTAAGAACGCAAAAAAGTGACTGTCCCAGCTCCCAAACTGAACAGTCACTTTTTTGACTAACTAAGTTTCAGGGCAACCGTTTGCTTTACGGCAGCACTTTTTTCATATTTATATTACATCCGGCCGCAGACAATGTCAACGGTTTTCTGCAAAGTTTTATCCCATCCGGCAGATCCCTCCGCTATTTTATCCCGCTTTTCATAAACTTCATCAAAAACTCCGTCCCTTTCTCCGGGTCCGAACGCATTGTCAGGTACCCGTTCTGCCGCTCCACGATCTCTTTCGCCAAGGACAGCCCGATCCCGGTGCTGTTCTCCCCTGCGGAAGCGCTGCGGTAGAAACGCTCGAAAATATGCTTCTGGTCCTCCTCCGAGATCCCCTCGCCCCAGTCCCGCACCGCGACCGCCGTATAGACCGCGTTTTCTTCCGTATGAATGACGACCCGGCCATCCGGCGCGCTGTGCTCGATCGCGTTCTTCACGAGATTCGTTACCGCCTCTCCGATCCAGCGGCGGTCCCCCTCTATCACGATACCAGGCGCGCCCTCGCGAACGACCTGCACCTGCTTCCACTCCGCCTGCACTTCCAGGTTCCCGACCACATCGTCCAGCAGCTCGTCCACGCTGACCTGCCCGCACTCGAATTCCACCACGCCCGCGTCCAGCCGGGACAATTTAAGCAACGCCGCAGTCAGCCAGTTCACATTTGTCAGCTGCCGCACAATTTCCGCCAGAAATTTCCTGCGGGTGAGCTCGTCCATATGGCTGCTCTCCGACAGATTGTCCAGCAGCACCATCACCGAAGCCAAAGGCGTTTTCAGCTGATGGGAAATATCCGACACCGAATCCGCCAGCGCCCGCTTCTGCTTCCCGGACAGTTCCGCGCTTTCTCTCAGCAGCACCGTCACCCGGTAAAGCTCGTTCTGCAGGGCGCTCAGCTCATCCTCCCGGTTCCGCTCCAGTTCCAGCTGATAACTTCCCTGTTCCACCTCGCGGATATATTCCGTCAGGCGATCGATCCTTTTCTGCCGCCGCCACAAATAAACCGCCAGTCCCGCGAAGATCAGCACGCAGACCAACGCCAGCAGGCCGCCGCCCAGCGCCAGGAACTGTCCGCGCCAGGCCGCCTGCCCTATCCACAGCCCATTTTCCCGGAAAACGCCGTACCGGCTCAGGACTTCCTGCCCATAAGCATAGCCGTCCTGCTGCCGCCCAATCAGTTCCAGCCACTCCGACTCCCGGAAATCCGGGTATGTCTCCTTGACTTTGCCGAACATCGCCGCCATCACCCGGAAATTTTCTTCATTCAGCCGCGCAAGCATCGCATCCGCGGCCAGATACCAGCCCAGCAGAGCTGCCGCCAGCGCCGCGACCGTCAGCAGCGCCATATATCTAAGACCCGGATTATGATTCCAGATGTGTTTCCATTTCCTGCTAATACGTTTCATACCCTCTCCTGCCGCTCCGCCGCGTCCAGCCGGTACCCCATCCCGCGGATCGTCTTCAGGATCGCGCCGTCCTTGT
The DNA here is from genome assembly GCA_947626915.1 of uncultured Lachnospiraceae bacterium. Lineage (GTDB taxonomy): Bacteria > Bacillota > Clostridia > Lachnospirales > Lachnospiraceae > UBA3402. The sequence goes on along the minus strand of CANQUA010000106.1, from coordinate 25,161 downwards.
CCTGTATCTTCTCGCGGAGCCGCTTGATCGTGACGGAAAGCGTGTTGTCATTGACATAATTTCCCGAAATGTCCCAGATATTTGCCAGAATTTCCTCCCGCGTGAAAAGCTGCCCCGGGCGGCTCATCATAACGTTTAAGATCTTATATTCCAGCTTCGTCAGCGCCACCTCTTCCCCATGGCAAAAGACTTTCCCGCTATCCGTATCCATCCGAATATGGGCGCAGACCAGCACCGGACTGGCTTTCCCGTACCTGCGCAGCACATTTTTCATCCGCGAGATCAGCTCCCGGTTTCGGAACGGCTTAACGATATAATCGTCCGCCCCCAAATCAAACCCTTTCACCACGTCCCGCTCCTCCTCCCGGGCCGTCAGGAAAATGACCGGCAGCTTCCGCTCCCGCTGCACCAGGCGGCAGAGATCGTAGCCGCTGCCGTCCGGCAATGAAATATCCAGCAGGCAGAGATCGTACTGCTCCCGGAGAAGCTTCTGCTCCGCTTCCTGCCGCGTCCGGGCGCTGTCGCACCGGAATCCCTCCTCCGCCAGGAGGTACTCCAGTCCCAAAATGATCGTTTCATTATCTTCCACCAGCAATATTTTCATAGCCGCCATTCCCCAGGATCTGCTTTTCATCCGCTCCGGCCAATTTGTTCCGGCACCTTCAGCAATCATCGCTTTCAGCCCAAACAGTCTTCGCCCGCCGCGAAGATTCGCTTTAAACTCTCATTTATAAAATCTGCAAACATAACCGGAGCAGCCGTTCCGCCTTATACTGCAAATCATTATAGCCGTTTCTCCCCGGAAATTCTACCAAAACCGCACGATGCCCTCACACTTTTTCTCACTCTTTCCCGCCATACAGCAAAAGGCGCCGGCAAAGCGGTTGTCTGCTCTGCCGGCGTTTATCCGAATATGGACGCCGGTCATCCGCCAGTCTCTGACGGGCAGACCGTTTCACCGCCATTGACACACGCATAGACCGGACCGCTGTTTGTTTCTTAACCAAACGGCCAGGCAGGATCCCGCAAAATGTTTTAAATTTTATATCTGTAAGCTCTCTGCATATTCAAAAGGAATCACATCTCTTGACGCCGTCTCAATATAGGCCCGTTCTTTATGCATAAAACGAATGATCTCACTTTTACTCATTTTACCGAGTTTTTCTATCACCCTATCCAGTATATGCTTGTCGTCATCTGTAAGGAAAGGAAATGTACTCTCGCCTCTTAGTGAAAAATGATACGCGTTTGTTTCCCCCATATCCACTTCTTCACATGGCACGTTTTTTAAATTAATGATTGAATTATGTCCCACAGGAACCGCGCCCATTGGCAAAGCCTGATATACTAAACCGGTTATCGCAAATCCTCTAAGTTTATAGGACAAAGCATCCGCATACCACATTAGTTTCATAAGCTTCACCTTATAAAGAGCCGTAATCTTTGCAGATGCGGCAAAGTATCGAATCACATCTACCGTCTTATCTAAGGATAACTCTGCGTTCCCGTGAAACAGCTGATTTCCCTGAAATCTCGCATAATCAGCCTCGATCGCTTTTCGCAGATAAGAGTCCCGATCTGCTTCATACAAAGCCGTAGCTGCAGCTAAATATCTCTGAAATGATTCCACCGGCAAATTGGCCCTGTAATTATTTAATAACAGCAAAAACCATTCCGGATCCTGATCCAGCTTTTTCAGAATCGTATCATGTGCTTTATCCTGTACCTGATGACTTTCATATCTGGTAATGGTTTTTCCTCCCCACCCAAGCAAACCGCAAAAATCACTCTGGTTGATTCTATATTTAGCACGAATATTATATATATCGCTTGATGTCAAAAGTCCCTCTGATTTTCTGTAAGCATCCTTGAGACGTATATCATTTTCCCGGAGCTGTTGTTCATTCATATACAATTCTTCCGCCATATCGCAATATAAATAAAGCGCATCATAAGTAATCTTTTTACTTTTAAAAATGGCTTCTTCTTTTACAAGAACTGTTTTCACTTCATGTTCTTCCATACAACATGTGCACAAACATCTTTCACTTTTTATAACTTTCATATCCATGAAAACACCTCCTAATTCTTTCTATAAGGAAACAGCTCCGGAGAAAATGCCCTTTCCGCAAAATGAAAAGACATGATAAAGATTGTCGTATTACCATACACTCCCAAAAGTTCTACTCTTATTTTAATATACACGTCATCTTTTCCATTATAAACCTTTCCGAATTCTCTCATCTCGCTTCTCTTTGGAAAGCGTAGATCTTTCACTGTCCGCATATAATCTTCCACAGACAGTGTCAGCAATTCTTTTTTTAAAGCGTCTGCCGGATTTTTATCAGGAAATAATGTATTAACTGTATATTGATTCGTATATTTTTGACTCCTGTTTTCATCAACCAGCCTTTTGACCTGAAAATCTATTCTTGCCCCATTGTTAAGTGCAAACTTCAATTTTTGTATATATGTTTTAACCTCTAATTCACTTTCAATGCGTGCTTTTATTTCATCAATCAAATACAAGCCTCCGTTAAGTATCATTTGATACCTACATAATATGCCCCTTTCGTTCTTTTGTCAAGCAAATCATCGTAAAAGAGGGCTCGGGGCACATTAAAAAATTTGTCCCGAATTTTATATATAATCCGGGACAATCTAAGAATATTATTTCAGCTTTTCGCTATCTCTGAAAACATTTCCCACCTTATACCAGGCGGATACAAACTGATGATACAGCAAAAGGTAAAAATAAGAAAGCAGCCCCCTCACAAAAGCGGCAGCACCCAGTTGCACCAGGCCCAGCTCGCCGGCATCACCAGCGCCATGGCGGGAATCATATCCGCGACCGGAAAATCTTTCAGTTTCACGATCCGGAAGCCGGTCGCCACCAGGATGAAGCCGCCGCAGGCTTTGAAATCATTGACCATCTCCGGCGTCGTCAGCGGGAAGATCACTTTCGCAAATGCAAACAGGATCACGCAGATCACAAACTGAGGGATCGTAATCATCGAAACCACCAGCCCCAGATTGCAGGCGAAAATAGCCGCCGTGAAAAAATCCAGGATCGATTTGGAGATCAGGATCGAATGATCCCCGGTCATGCCGGATACGATCGAGCCGTAGATCCCGGTTCCGCTGGCGCAGAACATGACCGTCAGCGTGATCAGCGTATTCATATAATCCTGCGAATCCATCCCATTCTCCGGCCCTTTCACGATTCCGGACACCGCTTTCTGCATCAGCGACGCGCCTTTTCGGATCCACCCGTCCAGATGCACGCATATCCCGATGATCGTGCCGAACAGGATCGCAAAAATCACCGCGGGCATGTACGTCATCAGCGCGATCGAACTGATCCCCATGCCCATCGCACAGCAGCCGAACACCATATTCAGCTTCACTTTCAGCTCGCTGCTCAGCTTTTTCTCAGCCAGAACCCCAAAAATCCCGCCGAAAAAGATCGCGAGGCTGTTGCAGATCACTCCAACCGGCATAGCTTAACTCTCCTGTTCCGTTCTCTCATTCCCCGCGCCCCAGCGCAAAGGCTTTCAGGTTCAGCTCCACAAACTTCGGCGGAACGCACTCGCGGATAGCCTGCTGCCATTTCTCCGCAGGAATATCGAAATACCGGGACAGACGCCCCATGAGCACGATGTTCACCGCTTTGGACGAACCGGCCTGCTCCGCCAGCGTCAGACAGTCCATGGCGTCCACCGCCGCGCCGGCCGCTTCCATTTTCTCAATCAGATTCTCCGGATAGACTGCCGCGCCGGTAATCACCGGCATCGGGTCAATCTGCTGGGTATTGACCACGATGCGGCCGCCCACCTTCAGATATTCCACATAGCGGGCCGCTTCCAGCTTCTCAAACGAAACGATGAAATCCGCCTGCCCCTTATCGATCACCGGGGAATAGACCTTGTCGCCGAAGCGGACATACGTCACCACGCTGCCGCCCCGCTGGCTCATGCCGTGTACCTCGGATACTTTCACATCATAGCCCTCTGTCAGGAGCAGATGGCCCAACAATTTGCTGGCGAGGAGGGAACCCTGGCCGCCTACGCCGACAATCATAATATTCTTCGTCATTTATATGTACCTCCAGGTTTCTGTATCTTCCGGCCGTCTCACGCCTGCAGCGCGTCAAACTTGCAAAGCTGGGCGCAGACGCCGCAGCCCACGCACTGGGTATTGTCGATCACGGCCTTTTTGTCCTTGATGCTGATCGCCGGGCAGCCCAGGCGCATACAGGACTTGCAGCCGACACATTTTTCCGCGTCCACATGGTAGGGCGGGTTGTGCTTCACATATTTCAGGAGCGCGCAGGGCCTGCGGCTGATGATCACCGACGGCTCCGCGGCCGCCAGCTCTTCCTTCACCGCCTTGTCACAGGCCGCCAGATCGTAGGGATCGACCACCACGACGCGGTTGAAGCCCATGGCGCGGCACAGGCTCTCCAGATCGATCTTTCCCGCCGGGTCGCCCTTGATATTGTAGCCGGTAGTCGGGTTCTGCTGGTGCCCGGTCATGCCCGTGATGGAATTATCCAGGATAATCACGGTGGAATTGCTCTGGTTGTAAGCGATATTGGCCAGGCCCGTCATGCCGGAGTGCATAAATGTGGAATCGCCGATCACCGCCACGGTCTTCCCCTCGCTCTCCGCGCCCAGGGCCTTATTGAACCCGTGGATCGCACTGACGGAAGCGCCCATGCAGAGCGTCATCTCCATCGCGGACAGCGGCGCTACCGCCCCCAGCGTGTAGCAGCCGATATCGCCCAGGACCGTACATTTATTCTTCGCCAATGTGTAGAACAGTCCCCGGTGCGGGCACCCGGCGCACATGACCGGCGGCCTCCCCGGCAGCGTCTCTCCCAGCGTATAGTACGCGGGCACCGGAACGCCCAGCTTCTCCGCGATCAGGTTCTGGGAAAATTCTCCGCAGACAGGCAGCGCATCCTTGCCCGTAACCGTCAGTCCCAGCTGGCGGCAATGATTCTCAATGATCGGGTCCAGTTCCTCGATCACCACCAGTTTCTCCACCTTCGCCGCGAAATCCAGGATCAGCTTCACCGGCAGCGGGTTCACCATACCCAGCTTCAGGATACTGGCTTTCTCCCCGAAGACTTCCTTCGCATACTGGTAACTGGTGGACGAAGTAATGATCCCGACGGCCGTGTCCCCCATCTCCACCCGGTTAAACATACAGTTCTCCGCATATTCGGTCAGTTTCCGCGTCCGCTCCTCCACGACCGGATGGCGGCGGATGGCATTGCCGGGCATCATCACGTATTTCGCAATATTCTTCACATAAGGCCGTTCCGCCGGCATCACACGCTCGCCGGTCTCCACCACACTCTGGGAATGGGCGATGCGCGTACACATCTTCATCAGAACCGGCGTGTCAAATTCTTCCGACAGTTCATAAGCCGCTTTCGCGAATTCCAGCGCCTCCGATGAATCCGCCGGCTCCAGCATCGGGATCTTGGACGCGATCGCATGATGGCGGGAATCCTGCTCGTTCTGCGACGAGTGCATCCCCGCGTCGTCGGCCACGCAGATCACCAGGCCGGCGTTGACGCCCGTATAGGAGCAGGTAAACAATGGGTCCGCCGCCACGTTCAGTCCCACATGCTTCATACCGCAGAAGCTGCGCTTCCCGGCCAGCGACGCGCCGAACGCCACCTCCAGGGCCACTTTCTCATTTGGGGCCCATTCGCAGTAGATCTCGTCGTATTTGGCCGCTTCCTCCGTCACCTCCGTGCTGGGCGTCCCCGGATAGCTGGACACCACGCTGCACCCGGCCTCATATAATCCGCGGGCCAGAGCCTTATTGCCTAACATCAGTTCTTTCATACGAAAAATCCTTTCTTATATGTAATAATGGTACGGTTTTCTTCACGATCTCCCGGCCTTTTTGCAGCCGTCCACACGCCGCCTTTCCGCATTTCTCTCTATGCGTTTTCCCCGCTCTCCGCCGACATCCGGTCCAGCACCTGTCCCAGGCAGCCGGTACCGTAATTCAGCATCCGGTTCACGCGGCTGATCGTCGCAGAGCTGGCGTTCGTCTCCTGCTTGATCTCCGTATAGACCTTATCGTCCCGCAGCATCCGCGCCACCTCGAACCGCTGTTCCATGGCCCGCAGCTCCGTCATCGCACAGATATCTTCAAAAAAGTTACAGCATTCTTCCAAATCTTTCAGCTGAAGGATCGCTTCATACATCGCGATCTTGCGCTCCTTCGGCACATTTCTGGTCATTGTCGTTTCCCCCTTGGTATGCAGTCCTGCCGCAAACGCCGCCTCCGCGCAGAATCAGCCGGCAGCGTCTTCGACGAAAGTAGTATACCACATCTTTCAGATTCAGTAAATAAAAACTTTAAACCATTAAACCTTCCAAATTTTCTATTGGAATCTTCTGCATAATCATGTATAATTAGAGACAGATACGACAAATTTTCTCAAGCATTTCCTTACCGCTTTACCGCAAATCATATTTTTCAAAGGAGGAGGCACCATGCAGCATTTCAATCCATTGACACAGCAGAACGACACCTCTGCCAGATTCATTACGATCGGTGAAATCATGCTTCGACTGACCCCGCCTAACTACGAAAAGATCCGCATGGCCACCAGCTTCGAAGCCAGTTACGGGGGCAGCGAAGCCAATATCGCGCTGGCTCTGGCAAACCTGGGCGTAGACAGCACCTTTTTCTCGGTCGTCCCCAATAACAGTCTGGGCAAAAGCGCCGTGCGTATGCTCCGCAGCAATGACGTCCACTGTTCGCCGGTGATCCTGAGCACGCCCGAGCAGACGCCGACTCACCGGCTGGGCACCTACTATCTGGAGACGGGCTTCGGCATCCGTTCCAGCAAAGTCACCTATGACCGCAAAAACAGCGCCATCACCGAATTTGATTTCAGCCAGATCGATCTGGACGGCCTTTTAAAAGACTTCACCTGGCTGCATTTGAGCGGCATCACCCCGGCCCTGGCCCCCAATTGCCGCAGCCTGATCATGAACTGCCTGAAAATTGCCAAACAGCACGGCCTGACCGTCAGCTTTGACGGCAATTTCCGCAGCACGCTCTGGACCTGGGAGGAAGCCAGGGATTTCTGCACCGAATGCCTGCCTTATGTCGACGTATTAATGGGCATCGAACCCTATCATCTGTGGAAAGATGAAAATGACCACAGCAAAGGCGACCTGAAAGACGACGTGCCTTTCCGCCCCAGCTATGAACAGCAGGACGACATTTTCCAGGCGTTCGTCGAGCGCTATCCGAACCTGCAGTGCATCGCCCGCCACGTCCGCTACGCCCACAGCGGCAGTGAGAACAGCCTGAAAGCGTTCATGTGGTATCAGGGACACACATTCGAGAGCAAAATGTTCACGTTCAACATCCTCGACCGGGTAGGCGGAGGCGACGCTTTCGCCAGCGGCCTGATCTACGCCATGATCCACCGCTACAAGCCCATGGACATGATCAATTTCGCCGTAGCCAGCAGCGTCATCAAGCACACCATCCGCGGGGACGCCAACATCACCGACGACGCGGAGACCATCCGGCGCCTGATGGACATGAATTACGACATCAAGCGGTAACGCTTCCCGCCGGATAACGCGGCCAGAGTATGAAAAATAGAGACGCGCCCATTCCAGCGGCTTCCAATAAGACGGTATCAAAACAATGCTGGTATAGGACAGCTGCCCAACAAGGGCGCAGCAAGGAGAACCGCCATGCTCGGTTTATCGACCGGACATGTCGGTTCTCCGTTTTAGTACCAGATTTCTCTTGCAATGTCCGGATTATGGGACTTTGAATCTTATGGCTGCATAGCGAATGCGAAAGGATTACAACGCCTGTTTCAGCAGCTCCACTGCGCTTTCCTCTGCCGGATCATTGGTTCCAAGATCTCCGCGAAAAGCGCGGGCGAGGATGGATTTTTTCATGGCTTCGATTTGGTCTAAAACGGCCTCGGCCGTTTCTTTGGCTTGCTGCTCCTTGGCAAGGAGAGTGTCAATTATTGATACAATCATTTTTTGTTCTCCTACAGTCGGAACAATGGTCGGAAAGTTTTTTAGTTGGGTAGAGTTAATGGATGCTAAATTAGTTGTTTGTTTGGAACAACTTAAAAAATATTGTTTTCCATATCTACTGCCCGCCTGGTAAGAAAGGAAATACGGATTGAGTAGGTCTGTGTCGGGACGAACTACAAAGATATGATTTTGATGTAGACAATTCTCAATTTCCTCTGTCCACACAGTACCTCGACCAAGTTTATCAAAATCGCCACCCTCGGTAAAAAGGACGTCTCCATTTTTAAGTTTGTAGCGTTCAGCCTGTTTAATCGGAACTTCTATTTTTTTGATCTCTGATAAATCCAAAAATCCATCCTGTACATTGGCTACTCTGAGATATGGTAACATTACAGTTTCCTCAGAATACCTTTTCCCTTTCATTAGCCCTGTTTGGAGCGATGATATTTCAAATAGTTTTTTACACTGCCAACTATCTATTCCGACTTGATTTTCTTGCCTCCACTTCGCTGTTAGCTCCCCTGTAAACGCCTTATGCAGAATCGCCTCTTTGCGGGTTTCAAAACCGTCTACCACGGCCTGCGCTTTTTCTTTTGCCTCGTCCAGTTTGGCAAACAGGCTTTCTATGCGATCAACAATGTGCTGTTGCTCATCAAAAGGAGGTAATGGATATGCAAAAAATTCTAAATCGCTCTTTCGAATTGATGGCGAATTATCACCTTTCATATAACAGGTAAGGCCACTTATAACATACTCGCTTTGCATTAAATAAAATAAATAGTGAGAATCTAATCCCCGTACAGGGGTGCAGATATAAAAGCCTGTTGATGCTATGCAATCCGATAGCGATTCATCAACATATGCAATGTTTCTCAAATAAGGCCTAACAAGTGAAAATAATGTATCACCATCGTGGACTTTTCTATTTGCACGGCTTGGTGCGTTCTTGACAAGCAATACTTTCGGCTGATGAACACGTTGCGTCTTATTGTCAATTGAGTCAATATCTATATATCGAAACACAGTCCCAACAGGACTTTTCGATTCCATAGGCTTAAATAAAAACGCACCTCTTACCCAGCACCAATTCTCAGGCACAGAATACGGCTGTTCCTCTGCTGGAACAAGGGCCTGTTTCAGCCGTTCCTCTATCGTCAGTTCCTTTTCGGTTTTCTTCTCCCGTGCCATATCACACCTCTGCGCTTTCCAGCGACTTCAATTCCTTCACAACGCTCATAAGAAGATCCACCGCTTCTTCCAACTGCGCGATGGCTTCTTCACCGCTTTCAATCGGGTCGGGCAAATCTTCATAGTCAACGATGGAATCATCACGAATCAGTCCAAGATCCAAGCTGTTTCCCTTTTCTGCGATCTGCTCTCTGGTAAATACGCTCCACCGCTCATCTTCTACGGCATGGCGGTCTGTTGCTTCATAAGCCGCTTCAAACTCTGCGAAATTCTCTTTCTTCAGCGGATTGGTCTTGCCAAAGGACGGCATATTCGTGCGCAGGTCATAGAACCACACTTCCTGCGTGTTGCCTTTGTCGGTCTTGCCTCTGGTAAAAAACAGTACGTTTGTCTTTACTCCCTGCGCATAGAAAATGCCAGTGGGCAGACGCAGAACCGTGTGCAGGTTGCATTTGTCCATCAGGTCAACTCGAATCCGCTCACCTTCACCGTCTGCAAACAGGACGTTATCCGGAAGCACCACGGCGGCGCGGGCTTTCCCGTCCGCTTTCAGGCTGCGGTAAATATGCTGCAGGAAGTTCAACTGCTTATTGCTGGTGGGGAAAGTAAAGTCATCACGGGTGGCACGTTCGCCGCCTTTTTTTGTGCCGAACGGGGGATTGGTCAAGACAACATCATAGCCTTTCATGGCTTTCCCCACATTGGATAAGGTATCGCCTAAAATAATCTCTCCCTCTATATCATGGAGCATGGCATTCATCAGCGCCAGACGGTGGGTATCATGGACGAGCTCACAGCCTGTAAACGCTTTTTTTCTCTCAAAATCTGCCATATCTGCATTTAAATCAAAAAAATGGTCTGTCTGGTCTGACACATACTGATGGGCGGCGATCATAAATCCGAATGTACCGCAGGCGGGATCGTTGCAGCGTTCGCCAACCTGTGGTTTCACAAGCCTTGTCATCACATCGATCAGCACACGGGGCGTGAAATATTGACCCGCACCGGATTTTTTCTCGCTGGCGTTTTTCTCCAACAATCCTTCATACAGGTTTCCAAGCCCTTCTTCACGGGCAGAATACCAGTCCAGCCCGTCAATGGTTGTGATGATCTTTTCCAGATTTTTCGGTTCGTCAATGTTGGTCGCGGCCCCCTGATAGATTTCCCGCACTCTGCCCGTGCAGTTTTCGCCCAGATGGTTCAAAAGTTCTTTATAAAACTTTTTCAGCTCGATCCCGCTTTTAGAAGTCAAAGCGTCCCATCGGTAGGCTTCGGGAATCTGGCTCTCCGCTTTCGTTTCCTTCGCCATTTTCAAGAACAGGATATAGGTAAGCTCGGTCACATATTGGTGGTATGTAATACCGTCATCCCGCAGGACATCGCACAACTTCCAGAGTTTTGCTACGATTTCTTGTGTGGTCATGCCATTCTCCCTCCATCATCGTACAGATACTCGTTGAGTTCCAGCACAATGCTTTCCAATTTATTTCCAAAAACCTTATTGATTTTACTGAAACCGCCTTGTGCTTTGAAGCGTCCGTCTTCATCAAAGACAGTGATATTCAGGATGGATTCTTCCATCAGATACTTTTCCATTCTGGCGATCCAGTTCAATTCCTGCTTAGAAAAACTATGAGCCTTTTTCAGCTTATCTACCGCCTGCCTGATCCGCGCTTCATGGGAAATGAGCACAGAGCCAATAGCATAACGGCGGATCAGACTGATAATATCTGCCGCAATATCTTCATTGGTCATCTGAGAGATTGCCGTATTGAGCTGTTGTGTTGTAAAGCCCTCCCGATCCAGTGTCAGCCGCAAGGATTTCAGGCTTTCTCTGGTCAGCTCTTTCGGGCGGGTGCAGACGATATTTAATGCAGCAATTTCATTGAGATTTGTTTTGATATAAGTCACAAAAGCATCCAGATAATCTTCCGGCCTGCTGCCAGCGCCATATCCTCTATTGTGTTCTAACAGCTCGTCCTCTGCATCGGATATTACCACGGGATTGCTGCCATTTCCTTTTGCCGTCTGCAGCATCTTAAACATATCTGCATAAGCAAGAAGACGGTTTCGGGCATCTTCTGGCTTGCGCTTCTGAATATCCGTAATAAATTGAGTGGGATCTTGTCCGCCTGTCATACTGATAAAATGTTCCATGGTCTTGCTGTCCATGTTGCGCTTTTTCCGCTGCAGCTTGGCAATAATCTGGTTGATCTGATACCATACCTGCTTTTCATCGTCCAACACTTCCAGCCCCTCTAACAGCTGAGTAAATGTAGTAGACGGGTTTGCCACAACTGGTTTCATCGTATTGACAGCTTCCAGTGAATCATACACGCCGACAGGATCATAAATTTCAAAGTGCGTCTTGTGAATTTCAGGGCATAATCTGGTGGCTCGTCCCATCATCTGCTCAAACAGAATACGGGATTTCACACGGCGCATGAACACAAGCGTTGTGATTTCGGGAACATCAATTCCGGTAGTCAGCAGATCAACCGTAACGGCAATGCTTGGGAAACGTTCATTCTTAAACCGCTTGATCGCCTCCTGTATTTTTTTCTTATTACCTCCTCCGACACTGCCCGTGATTTTCATAATGGCATCATTATCTACGCCTGTTTGGGAATAAATCTCTTTCAAAATTTTGACAATCATATCGGCGTGCTGGTCGTCCACCGCATAGATAAGCGTTTTCCCTTGTTCTTCCGGGGATTCAGGATCAACATCACGGGCGATTTCGGCAAGGACCGTCCTGTTAAAATTCTCTGTGATAACCTGGCGATTGAAGCTGTCAATGTCAAAATCCAACTCATCAGAGAGAAGTTCACTGTTGGTGATTTCTCCTGTAACAGGGTCATAAATGGTAACAGTGTCTCCCTCTTTGTAATGAATCCCGTCTTTCCCTAATTTGGTAATCATCTCATGCGGTGCGTCATGGTCTACCAGATACCCTTCTATGACCGCTTCCCGATAAGTGTATTTGAACACGGGTTGACCGAAAATTTCTGTGGTTTGCAGTGCGGGTGTTGCGGTGAGCGCAATTTTTACGGCATCGAAATATTCAACGACACTGCGATATTTGCTCTGATAATCAGCCTGATCCCGATAAAGCAGCTCGCTCTCGCCCATCTCCTTATCCAATATGTAGCCTCTATGGGCTTCGTCGATAATCACAAGGTCATAATCGGAAACAGCGGGCATCATATCTTCATCATTGTAAAGAATACGCTTTACCATACTTTGAACTGTTGCCACCTGAATACGGGTTTCACGGTCAATCGTTTTGTCATCGAGCCCTTTGACATTATAAATATCATCAAGGGTCATTAAATCTTCCAGCTTCACTTCCTTAAAAACATCTTCTGCCTGCTCTCCCAATGCGGTACGATCTACAAGAAACAAAATCCGGCGGAAGCGTTCGGTTTTCAGGAAACGATAAATCAGGCCTAAAATCGTCCTTGTTTTGCCTGTACCTGTAGCCATTGCCAGAAGAATATTTTGCTGCCCGCTGATAATCGCCTTTTCGGCCGCCTGAATAGCTTTCAGCTGATAGTCTCGCAGATTCAGACCGTCTTTATCCCGCAAAAGATCATACGGCATATCCTGTAAAGCCTGATTCGTGGTTTGAATATCTTTTTCCAGCAGCTCCAAAATACCTGTGGGGCTCATCCAGCCCTTTAATGCTTTTGGAGCATAATCGGGCCGCCTCAGATCCAAAAACCAAACACCGCTTTTCGTATCATATTGTTCCAGATAAGGCCTTCCGTTGGTAGCAAAAGTAAACGGCACTTTGTAGTTACCCCACGTGTCGATCTGATATTGCGCATCTTCCTCCCGAATATTTCTGGAATAATCCTTACATTGATAGTCAATCACAGAGGGAATGTCCTTATGAATCGCTTTGGCTTCTATGATAGCTACCATCTGGGTATCCACAAACAAAGCATAATCTGCATACCCTTTGCTGCCAACGGTGGAATCCGTAGGCCATTCTGCGATTGCGATATTATGTCCCTTCGCTGGCCGGGTTCCCTTGGAATAACGCAGATTTTCTGTATCGGCCTCCCACCCAACTTTCCGAAGCTGTTCATCAATCAGATAGCGGGTTTCTGCCTCCGTGCGTACTCTTTGGCTTGCCGCCTTGCCCGCCTGCTGCTTCCGGGTTTCTTTCGCCACTTCAGGAGAAGCCGCAGCAGCAGCCTCTGCTTCCTGTACCAGCTTTTCCTCTTGTTCCTGTTCAGCCTGCTTATCGGCTGCAACAGGTGCAGAATCGTTCCGGGGCATCACAAAAGGCCTGCTTCGGTAATTCCAGTCCCCATAAGTCTGCATAAACCACTCACACAGGCTGTATGCCATCTGGAGCAGCGTTTTACTTTTTTCTACGGAGGCGTAATTTTCATGCGCTGCCTTGTTACGAATTTTTCGGAGAGCATGAAGAATATCGGATAAATCTCGAGTAATCAGCCCTTCCCGCAGAAGTGTGTCAATCCGTGTAACGGCAGTATTATCATATGGCGGCTTCAACCGGTCATAGGTAAAAATCAAATTTACAATAGTTTCGCCAATCATACCCAATTTCATCAGGCACGAATTAGAATCCGAATAGCAGTATTTTTCCGCCAACTCACCGAAATTAGCCAGTACAGGGAAATGACTATTCAAGAACTCAAAATTTGATTTCATGCTCGTCCCTCCTTAATAGCCGATTGGAGAAGCCGCAATAAATGGTCATTGCCAGCCTTCCTTTTTACAAAACATCGTAAATATTTGCTATTATATAATAAATAATCACTTCTTTCAACGTTCTCGTCATAATATTGCGATATTCTGCACTCCTGATCTCTGCTGCTTCCGCATCAAAAAATTTCTGTATGGCTCCGCCCCAAATCACAATCGTCTTTCAGAATCATACGTCCGGCTGTTGCTTTTGTTCGCCGCGCCATATATAATAATATCAATCCTTTCAATGAAGCAACCGGTGGGTTATGGAATACAGGTCTTGCGCCGAAGCGGCAGGAAAATGGAGCATTTCAGGAAAACGGGTGCAAAAGCTATGCAAAGAATCCCGTATACCGGGCATTGCAAAGTTTGAGAATATGCGGCTGATACCCAAGGCCGTGGAAAAGCCGATTGACGGCAGAACAAAGGCAGGGAGGCAATCCAAAAATGGCCGTATATAAAATCATGATCCTTGAGGATGATCCCGTGATACGCACGGAATTAAAAAATATGCTCTGCGGGAACGGCTATGACGCGGCAGCGGTCTCGGATTTCTCCGAAACCATCACCGAAGTTAAAAAGCAGGCTCCCCATCTCATCCTGTTGGATATCAAGCTGCCTGGTACAGACGGTTTTTCCCTGTGTTCCGAAATCCGCACGTTTTCCGATGTCCCCATTGTTTTCGTGACGAGCTCCAATACGGATATGGACGAACTGAACAGCATCATGCTGGGCGGAGACGCCTATATAACGAAACCGTACAACAGGGCCATTTTGTTGGCCAAAATTGCCTCGCTTCTGAAACGGGCCTATTCGGCCGGCCATCAGGACGTCCTGCCGTATCAGAATACCTGTCTGCACCTGGAAAGCGGCAGGCTCGAATTTAACGGGCAGCAGATCGATCTCACCAAAAACGAGCTGAAGATCCTGTATTATCTCTATAAGAACGCAGGGAAAATCTGCCCGCGAAATGACCTGATCGATTTTCTTTGGGATAATCAACTCTATGTAGACGATAACGCTTTGAGTGTAAATGTCAACCGGATCCGTGACAAGCTGGCCTCGATCGGCCTGCATGATTTCATTAAGACCAGGCACCGGCAGGGGTACTTTATATGAACGGGAAATTATACTGGAAACAGAAACTGCCGCTCCTCCTTCTGAACGGCGCCGGCATGGCGGCGCTGACCGTTTTCCTCTTGTTGAATGGGATCAACCGCGACAGCCTGATCCTGATCTTATCTGTCTGGGGAGCGGTTTTGGCCGCGTGTCTGGCAGGGACATATTTTCACAGAAAGTCCCAGATGGATAAACTTTTAAATTTGGCGGACCAGCTCGAAGAACGATATCTGCTTCCGGAAGTGATGGAGCGCCCCGCCCGGGCCGACGATCAGGTGTTTTACCGACTTCTGAAGCTGTCGGGAAAATCCATGCTGGAGCAGGTCAGCGAGGCCAATCGCGAGCAGGCCGATTACAGGGAATACATCGAACAGTGGATCCATGAAATCAAAACGCCCATCACCGCCATGAAACTGATCTGTGAAAACCACAAAACGGAATTTTCAAGCGACCTGCTCGTGGAGCTTGAGCAGATAAACCGCTATACGGAGCAGGCCCTGTTTTATGCCAGAAGCGAACATCCGGAAAAGGATTATCTCGTGCGGGAGATCCGCCTTTTCGATGCGGTCCATCGGGCGATCGCGGAAAACCGGTATCTGCTCCGTCAGTACAACGTGCAGATCGTCTTAACGGAAACGGACGACTGCGTCTATTCCGATGAAAAATGGCTGTGCTTTATCCTGAACCAGATCATTGTCAATGCGGTCAAATACCGCGCGGAATCGCCGCGGATCCGCTTTTTTGCGGAGCAGAGCGGAAACGAAGTGTCGCTGTGTATCGCAGACAACGGCGTGGGTATTACTGACAGCGACCTCCCCCGTATATTTGAGAAGGGCTTCACCGGGGAAAACGGGCGAAGCGCCTCACAGGCCGCGACAGGCATTGGGCTTTATCTGTGCAGACGCCTGTGTGATAAGCTGGGGATCGGACTGTCGGCAGCTTCCGATGAGGAAACCATTTTCAGGCTTTCTTTCCATATCAACGATCTCATCCGTCAGGTGCAGGGCTGATACTCTGCACTTCTTTCATTTTTGTTAGAACTTCGTAAGAAAACCCGATACAAACGATCCGGCATTTCCGTTATACTATTCGTAAAGGGTAATATTCGCAAAGGTAATAAGCCGTGCAAATCCGGAAGATGGTGAAACAGCTGCCTGCAGACGATTTTCCCAAACACCGGATTTATAGGACGAACGACCGCGACCGAGGTGAAGCGCAGATTTTACAAGACCGGCACGGTTTATAAGAAAAGTACAAAGACCGCGGCTGGAGAAACGGCTGCCTGCAGACGGTTCCCCCCGGGCACCGGATTTATAGGGCGAACGACCGCGGCCGAGGTGAACCGCAGGGTTTTTCGAGACCGGCACGGCTTACAGGAAGGAGCACCAATCATGCCAGAAATATTGCGTCTGGAGCATATTCAAAAATATTACGGCAGCCAGGGCAGCATCACAAAAGCGATCGACGACATCAGCTTTTCCGTAAGCGTTGGGGAATTTGTCGGCATCATGGGCGCGTCCGGCTCCGGCAAGACGACGCTTTTGAACTGCATCTCCACGATCGACACAGTCAGCGCGGGACATATCGATCTGGACGGAACCGACGTGACGGAAATCAAAGAAAAGGAACTGGCGCGGTTCCGCAGGGAAAATCTCGGCTTTATCTTTCAGGACTTTAACCTGCTGGACACACTGACGATCTCCGAAAATATCGCGCTGGCCCTGACGATTAACCAGGTGCCCGCCTCCAAAATCGAGAGGAAAATAACAGAAATAGCCGGTACTCTGGGTATTGCGGACATTTTAGACAAGTATCCCTATCAGGTGTCCGGCGGTCAGAAGCAGCGCTGCGCCTGCGCCAGAGCCATTGTCAATCAGCCGAAGCTGATCCTCGCCGATGAACCGACCGGGGCCCTGGACAGCCATTCTTCCCAGATGCTTCTCAGCACCATGCAGAGTATCAATGAACAGCTGGGGGCAACGATCCTGATGGTGACGCATGACGCTTTTTCCGCCAGCTATGCAAACCGCATCCTGTTTTTGCGGGACGGGGCGATATTTACCGAGATCCGAAAGGGCCGCGATTCCCGGAAAGCATTTTTTGAAAAGATACTGGGGGTTCTCACCATGCTGGGAGGAGGTCAGACCGATGTACGCTAAACTTTTCAGGAGCAATCTCCAAAAAGCATTACGGGACTATTGTCTCTATTTCTTCACCCTGGTTATCAGCAGCACCTTGTTTTTTGCCTTTCTCTCCCTGACCAGCAGCCGCAATGACATTCTGGGCGGCAATGGGAACTACTCTCTCTCCCTGTTTCAAAATACGATCCGATATGCTGTATTGGCAATCTCCGTCATCTTCTTCGCGTTGATCCGCTATATCAACAACTATATGCTGAAGCAGCGCAGCCGGGAATTTTCCGTCTATATGATCCTCGGCATGGAACAGCGAACCGTGGCAAAACATTTTTTCGGGGAGACATTTCTCTTTGGAACGGGCGCGGTGCTTCTGGGGTGCCTGACCGGAACCGTGTTGTCCGGCGTCATCACAACCTTCGTCATGCGGACAATTACAGGAACCGCAGAATTTCGGTTTGGTTTTTATCCGGATACAATGGCTTTGACGATTCTGTTCTTCTGCGCGGCGTTTCTTTTCGTGGGACTCGCCAACAGCCGCAGAATCCGTAAAATAAAACTGATCGATCTGCTGAATGAAAACAGAAACAGCGAGAGCCGGAGTACGAGAAAGAGAAATTATTTTCTTTCGGTTCTTATCACGATCCTGTGCTTCGGGATTACCGGGACGGTATTAGTTCAGTTCACCCGCCAGAACGGCGTTTACGCCGGAAATATTCCGGAGGAAATCAGCAACCGTTTTCAGGCTGCGGCGATTGCTGCGGCCATCATCGGCATATTTTCCATGTATCATTCCATTGTGTGGATATTGGCGATCGTCCGGGGCCGAAAAAAATGGAAAAACCGCGGAGTCAATTCCGTGCTGCTCGGAAATCTCTCGCAAAAAGTGTATTCTACCGCAAAGATCCTTTCTATTTCAACTTTGGCAATCACGGTCTCACTGGCGGCCTTTGTGATCATGCCGATTTTGGCAGAGATCTCCACGGGGTTCCTGAACTACCGTATGGCCTATGACCTGATGATTTACAATACCTACCGGTATATTGATGAAATAGACGACATTCCTCAGATTGACTATTCCTTTGTAGGAGAGATTCTGAGGGAACATCATATCACCGTTTCGGAGAATATTTCCCAGCGAAGCTTCTTTATATGGGAACGGGATTTTAATACCGTGTCCGAGAGAGAAAACTGGCGCGACCTGCCGAGGCTGGCTATGAATATTTCCGATTACAACCGTATGCGGGAAATGGCAGGGATGGAACCGGTTCTTCTGGCTGGCAATGAATTTTTCGTTCATCTTGATTATGAAATGGATATGGACGCCTTCGAGGCTGCTTTAGGCAGCGGCAGCCGGGCCATTCATTTAGACGACGGGACCATTCTCAATCTGGCGGAGCCGGCAGTCTATAATGATCCGTTAGGACAATATCTGTTCCACTCTGACGACTCGATCCTCGTCTTCCCGGATGACGTTTGTCAGAATCTTCATCTGGCCTGCACCTGCTATTATGCCAATACCGGGGAAGCTGTTCCGTACAGTCTCTGCGGCACCATCAGCGATGAGATTTCGGCTGCTTTCCATGACAGATATGAGTATCTGTTTGACCGGTATGAGACAAAATATCAGTCTGACAGAAATTATTTGACTTTTATCGGGATTCGTTTTCGGACCCAGGAGCAGAACGACGTCGCTCTGACCGCGACCAGTATGCGTCTTCTGGGAATTTACTCCGGCATCGTTTTCTTTATCATTTGCATGACCGTCCTGGCCCTGCATCTTACGACAGACACGATCGGCCAGCGCGCTCAATATCGTACCTTATTCCAGCTCGGGACGGACCGGCAGGATATCATAAAGATGGTAAGCAGACAGAGCGCCATATATTTCTTCCTGCCCTGCGCCGCTGCCTTTCTGGCAGCTCTGCCGCTGATTTACTCCTTTATGGTCCGGTATGGATATAAAGTGTTTGCCTACATTGGCAGCGCCGGTTTCCGATTCGGCGTACTGATCCCCTGTCTGCTGATCCTGGTGATCCTTGCCTGCTACTATGGCGCAGCGATTTATACGATTAAAAAGGATCTGGAGAATGTGCTCGGCAGTGGGGAATAGACCATTATATTTTCCCTCCATAGCAGCTGCTGTCCATGCTGCCCTTTTTTGCCGCAGTTTTTCGCCAATCATGCCCCATTCCTCATGCATGAATCAGAATCCGGCTGCCCGTCATAATATTGCGATATTTTCATGGCAGACTCCGGCTGCCCTGATCTCTGCTGCATTCGCATCAAAAAATGTTCTGTACGGCACCTTCCCCAATCACAATCGTCACGCCAAAACCGAAAGAAATTGACGTAGCATTTGATTTTTATTTTCAATTATGCTATCATTAGCGTGTCGTAAATATTTGAAAATTTCCGGGCAGAAAAAGCGGCTGCGTTTGCATTTTCGGTCTGCTGCAGCAGGAACCCGTCATTAAAAATTTTATCGTTTGTGAATCGTAAATTCTGACGCAAAATGGGCCGCAGCCTTTGAAATGATCGAACGGCCTGCTGCAGAAAATAAAAGCGTTTTGAAGATCTCTTAAACTTGTCTGAGTATGCGGATAGGAGGTGTATACGATGGATCGAATCAGCAGGCTTGAAATAGATGATGTAATGGGAGGGATTCCCGGCGGATTTTTCATCTATCATGCGGATGGAAACGAGGAGCTGATCTATGCCAACAACGAAGTCCTCTATCTGTATAAGTGTGAGACAATGGAGCAGTTTCGCAAACTGACGGGAAATTCCTTCCGCGGTATGGTGCATCCGGACGATCTCGACGAAGTAGAGCAGAGCATCGAGAAGCAGATCATAAAGAGCCAGCGGAACCTTGACTATGTAGAGTACCGGATCATCTGCAGCGACGGCGAAGTGCGCTGGGTGGAAGATTTCGGCCATTATGTACGAAGCGATGTGTACGGCGGCGTATTCTATGTGTTTATCAGCGATGTGACGGATAAGATGAACAGCCACGCGAAGCGAGAGAGCGAGCTGATCCGTGAGCTGCACGATCAGGAGCTTCTGCGGACGGCGCTTCAGAGTACCGCTTTCTCCTACCGGGAGGTTTACATCCTGGATCTGGTGAACAGCTACTACCGCATGATCTATCCGGACAACCACAATGCCGCGGCCCGAGGGGATTACAGGGAACTCCTTAAGAAACGGGTCGCGTACACAAAGACAGACAGCCGGATGCACGGAGACATCCTGGAGCGGCTTCAGCCGGAGCAGATCCAGAAGTCGCTGACGGATGAGAATGTGGTGGAGTACCGTTATATCCGAAATATGCCGGAGGGCGGGGAGGAATGGTGCGTCGTCACGTTTACTGTCAACGAGCGCACAGACGGAACGCCGGTTTCGGCGGTCATGGGGGTCCGCAGCATTGACCGTATCATCCACAGCGAAGAGAAGCAGAACGCCATCCTCAAGGATGCGCTGATGCAGGCGAAACAGGCCAACGAGGCCAAGAGCATGTTCCTTGCCAACATGTCCCACGATATCCGCACTCCGATGAACGCAATCGTCGGCTTTTCCACGCTGCTTGAGAATGAGGCGGAACACCCGGATAAGGTCCGTCAGTACGCGAGACGGATCACATCATCGAGCCGCCATTTGCTGGGACTGATCAACGACGTCCTCGACATGAGCCGGATCGAGAGCGGGAAAATGGCGCTGAATGTGGCGCGGCTGCAGCTGCATGAGCTGCTGGAGGAAATCACGACGATCATTGCGCCGCAGGCGCAGGAGAAGAATCAGCAGTTTGACGTCCGTGTAGAGGGAAAGACGCCGGAGCAGATCCTGGCCGACCGGCTGCGCCTTACGCAGGTTCTGATCAATCTTCTGACCAACGCGGTGAAATATACGCCGGAAAACGGTACGATTACGCTGGAAGTCCAGAACTGCCCGCAGCGTTCGGCGGGCTACGCCCATCTGCGGTTCATTGTCACGGACAATGGGATTGGGATGAGCGAGGAGTTTCAGAAAACGATCTTTGAACCGTTTACCCGCGAGATCAATTCTCTGACCAATACGGTACAGGGGACCGGTCTGGGAATGGCGATCACCGGAAATCTGGTGGGCCTGATGGGCGGCACGATCACCGTAAAGAGCAAAAAAGGCGAGGGAAGTACGTTTACGGTAGACATGGACTTCGCCCTTCCGGAGCAGGCGGAAGAACAGGAGCCCGAAATTGTCGTGGAGGCGGCTGAAAAGCTCCTGCCCGGGAAACGGATCCTGGCGGCGGAAGATAATGAAATCAACGCGGAGATACTCGGAGAGGTTCTGAAGCTGGAAGGCGTCGAATATGACCTGGCGAAGGACGGACAGGAAGCGGTGGAGCTGTTCGCAAACTCCGCGCCGGGATATTACGATATGATCCTGATGGATATCCAGATGCCGCGTATGAACGGTTATGAAGCGACGAAGGCCATCCGCGCCAGCGGGCGCCCGGACGCGCGCACCGTCCCGATCGCGGCTATGACGGCGAACGCATTCTCGGAGGATGTGCAGAAGGCGCTTGACTGCGGCATGAATGTGCATATACCGAAACCTATCGATATCGCGGCGCTGCACGAGACGTTCCGGCGCCTGATGGCGGCTCCGGCAGCAGCAGAACCCGGCGCCTCCGATTGAAAAGAAAATGTGGCCGGCGTTCGGAACAGCCGCCCGAATGACTGCGTATATGACGGCAGGACAGAAAATCTCTGTTCTGCCGTTTTAATTGGCGGCGGAAAAAGAACCTATGCCACGTGTTTTATTGTTTCACGGAGGTATCCTGGATGGCGGATTGACGCAGCATTAAAAAAATAGATTCTCATGTTCACATCCTTCCGAAAGAGGTTTTGGACGCAAACCCGGACTGCGATGATGAGTTTTCCCGCGCAAAAGAAGCAGACCTTATTCAGATTATGGACAAATATAATTATGACGCGGTTCTGGCCTTTGCGGAACAAAGCGGAATACCCGTTGCGTTTCACAGTTATCCGAACCGCCTGAAGAAAAACGTGTGCGCCCCGAACCGGATTGCCCATGTTTTGGATCGCCATCCTGATTTGATTGCCATCGTAAGCCATCTTGGAGGATTCCAGTGGAAAGACGCTGTAAAGCTAAACGCATATTTTGATATTTCAGCGATCCTGCCGGATTATGTCTTGAAATATGGTATAGAGAAATGCAGCCGGATTCTCAGAAATTTTCCTGTTGACCGCCTCTTTTTTGCCACAGACTGGCCGTGCAGCCGCAGCTGCCGGACAGAGGAGATTTATGAGCGATACTTTGATATTTTAGATCAAATGGATTTTACAGAAACAGAAGCGGAGCAAATTGCGTTTGGCAATATCGCGGCACTGTTATGGAAAACGGAACAATAATGCTATATTGGCTGATAAGAAGCTTTCCGTACAAAAGAAATCCGAACGGACCAACCTGAGATGTCCTTCAGCCTTTGAAGCGGCAGAGAAATGGTGATTGTCCTCCCGGCGCGGGCGTCCTGTTCTCCTGTAAAACAAATTTTTCACAGCAAAACCCCTGATGTAAAAGCCTTTTGATAGACATTACCGATTCCCTGATGATAAAATTCTCTCAGGTCAGGAGGATGGAACTCGCAAAAAAGGAGGCGGACGAAATGGAGATAGGATCACAGATCAAAAAGCTGCGCAGCGCGCTGGGCCTTTCGCAGGAGGAGCTCGCAGAGAAAATATATGTCACACGGCAGACGATTTCCAACTGGGAAAATGAAAAGAGTTATCCGGACATCCACAGTCTGCTGGCTCTCAGCTCCTTATTTGAAATATCTCTTGACCAATTGATAAAAGGAGATATTGAAATCATGAAGCAGGAAATTAACACGGAAGAAGTCGAAAAATTCAATCAGCTTGGAAAACGGTTCTCGGTGCTTTTTCTTGCAAGCATTGCCGTATTTGTTCCCCTGGTCGTATTTTTGAAGATTTATGGGGTTGTTATCTGGGCAATCCTGTACCTGATAACTCTCATAACGGCCGTTCGGGTCGAAAAACTCAAAAAAAGCAACGATATTCAGACTTACAAAGAAATCGTTGCTTTCAACGAGGGAAAAACGCTGGACAATATTCAGAAGCAGCGGGAGATTGGAAAACGGCCATATCAAACTGTCCTCAAATTCCTGGCCGGCGGTTGTGCCGGCGCAATCATCGCGGCAATTGCGGTTTGGAGGATATAAAAATCATACTGCAGCCATTCAAAGGACTGCTATGGTCTCCGATTTTTCTCCCGCGCATCCAATGGTAAATACCACGCCGGCATCGGATTGCGCATATTGTCATACCAGTTCAGAATATCCTTCGCCTGATTCAGCATGGTGTTTACTTCATCCTGTCCGAACGGGATCGCCCAATATACGGAAGAAAGCGTGTTGCTCGCTATATACAGGGCAAGCAGCTTCCAGAATTCCAACGGAACATCGCCGTCAAAATAACCGTTCACCATGCCGGATGCAAAGAGCGGGGATTTCTGCGCGGACCATACGATGCGGTTAAACTCCTCCCACGGATCGCCAAAATCATACCGGTCAAAATCGATGATCTGCAATTTTCCGTCCCGGTCGATCATCATATTGCCGATATGATAATCGCCGTGCTGGAAAACCTGCGGCCGGCCTTTCAGCAAATAGCGGTTTTCCTGTATGTAATCGATGAACGCCTGTCCGTTTTCATAATGGATCGGACATTCCATATATTTCCGGATCTTTCCGTCCATCTTCCGGTTGAAGCGGCTTTCCCAGTCCTCCCGCGTTTCCGGCGCCGGTATGGAATGGATCTTCCGCAAAATACGTCCGGCTTCCAACCCGTATACGTATTGCTCGGTATCCGGTAAGGAAGGGATTACGCTCTCCGCGTCGTCCCCGTCAATCCACGTTTGAATCATATATACACCATCTTCACAGGCGCCCAACTCAACGGGTTTACACATGGGCACATCCAACGCCGCGACCTCCTGCTGCATACGAAACATGTCCGCACGGCCTGCGCTTTTCTCTTGGAGCGTAATCCGCAAAAGATATTTTGTACCGTCAGCGGTTACCGCACAATATTTCCGATCACATGACCAGCCTTTATTGATCGGTTCTTTGGTTACAAATTTCATTTGAATCATAGAGCTCTCCTATGCTATGCGTGCACGGTTATATCATCTTGAAATATTGCAGCGCTGTCCTGGTTGCCGCCTCTTTCTCAGATGAGCATTGGGGCTGTTTAGCGCTCTCTGATTTCGGCTTATTATAACTCTCTCTCAATAATCCTGCACTTGCGTTTAACCCTGTGCGGTATAAAAGCGGCTGACCTTCCTTCCAAATTTTTCCCGCACATATTCCTTGATTTCCTCATAACGGGCTTTCTTCTCAGCAGCGGGACGGGTTTCGGTTATTTTAACTCCGCCTCGCTCCCGGTCACATCGTTTGACTTCTGTCTGCTCAAACAAACGGCGGTTTCTACATGGCTCGATTGCCCCAGATTGATGTCAGAATTACCACAAATCGGCTTGTTCGTTCTCGGAAATATATCAACGGCCTTTTTACCCTCAAAAACACCATTTTAACAGCCGCGCTCGTATGCGGAAACATGTCAATGCCCCTGATCCTACTTATTATATGGAGTCGCACAAGTTTGCCGGCCGCCTCAAGACTTCCCTCTGTGGGAATAGTTCCAAAATCCCATCGTCTCAACTTTACTAAGCCCGTTTAATGGATTTTATTCATGGATTATCCAGTGACCATAACGCTTGCCGCCGACACGTTCAATACGTCCTGCTTCTTTCAAAAGAGTCATTTTCTTTTGAATCACCCGTCTTGTAGTCCCAAGTTCTTCTGCCATTTCGCCTTGTGAAATTTCTGGTTTGCGTCTTAACACTTCCAGAATCTTTTGCACCAAAGCGTCATC
>CANQUA010000105.1 GCA_947626915.1 uncultured Lachnospiraceae bacterium | reverse complement strand
GTTCAGCAGTGTGGATTTCCCCGAACCGGAGGGACCGAGAAGCACGCAGAATTCTCCCTTTGCCACAGAGAAGCTGAGTCCCCGAAGCACCTCCTGTCTGGTATCTCCGCTGCCGAAGGATTTTGTAAGGTCAACGATTTCCAAAAAATTTTTTTCTTGCTCCGACATATGTAAAACCATTCCTTTCTTATCTCACCAGACCTCTTTCCAGAACGCCAGCGTCTTTTCAAAAGCGTCCATGTCACTTTCCCGGCACTGTTCCGGGTATTTTCGTTCCACCTTAAACATCACCGTGGACCGGGACGTCACCGGGATCAGCATATGACTGGCGTATTTGTAGCTGACGCACTTGAAGGGGTGGGCGAAGTTCTTCTCTTTCAGCCGCGACCGGATCTTCTCCGCCGACAGCTCGGAAGGCCACATGGCGTCATGCTCTGGATAGAGCAGCAGCACGGGGCCGCCGATGTTCTCCACCTTGATCTGCGCCTCCTCCGGGGCATGAAGCACCGCGTCCTCATAGCAAGAGCGCAGGCATATCCCTTTCTCCCGCAGGCTGTCTCGGAAAATGGCGGCCTTGGAGAGCTTCAGCCTTGCCCAGGGCAATTCCTTGCCCCGCCAGCTGAAGGCAGAACACTCCAGCGTCTGTATGCTCTTTTTCTTCACAAAGCCCTGCCCGCAGATATTCGTCGGGCACACCGCCGTCACGCAGGAGATCAGTTCCGGCATCAGGCTCCCGGCCAGCAGCGCCAGCTCCGCGCCCATGGAGATTCCCCACAGACCGACCTTTTCAAAGCCTTGCCCGCGCAGCCACAACGCGGCTTTTTCCACCGGCTCTACCGGGACCTTTTCAAAGCCGTCCGGCAGACCGGGCTCGTTCCAATACGCCAGCGTAAGGATTGTCATCCCGCGCTTCACATACTGCTCCGCAGCCAGCTTCGTAAGATTGTATATCCCGTCGCTGCCCCCGAACATGATGACCGCTTTTCCCGGATATTCATCCCGCTCCGGCCGATATAACGCACCGATAAAACCGTCCTTCTCCAATGTAAATTCAGCGACCGGCGCTAAAGTCAGCCGTTCCCGCGCCCGTTCCGCGTTCGTTTTCATGATCCCATCCCTCTTTCTGTTATAAAGAAGACCTGCCAGCCGATTGTTAGCTTTTGCTAACTGTGGGGCCTAATTAAAGCCGCTTGACAAAGCGGCAGAAGGTCGTCTGTTAGCAACCGCTAACATAATATACCACAACCCTCTGCCGCCTGTCAAGCGTTACGAACGTCTTTTTTTATTCTTCTTTTATTTTTAGAAAATTTGCAAAACAGGCCCCACCACAGAGTTTACTTTGAGAATTTACATCTATTTTCCCGCAGCAATTGCAGTCTATTCCTTTTCGGCAGATACCTTTACATCGGGATCCGAAAGAATCACTGTATTATAGAAGTCCTCGCCTACATGGGACTGTGAAGCCTCCGCCAGTTCATACAACACGTTTTTACGCGCTTCTATACTCTCCCTGTTTTTAGTTTCAAATTCCTTTATATCCTTCCGCGATTTCCTGAGAAGCCGGATTTTGTTTATTAAACCGGTCTCCTTATAATGATCGAGTTTTTGCAGCAGTTCCTCCGCGCTTCGGTATCTGTCGCTCTGCGAAGGCGCTGTCATTTTCTCCAAAACGGCCTCCAGCTCTGCGGAAATATCTTTTCTGTAATATCGGATTGGGATTCCGGAATTTTTATCAAAATGTTCCGGGCAAAGCAAATATACCATGGTCTTTCCCAGGGCATAGATATCCGAAGAAAAATCAGCGGAAACATTCTCTTCGAACTGCTCCGGCGGAGCGAATCCCACAGTGCCGAGCAGCGTTTCCTTTTTGGCGCTGTTTTCTCCAACGACCATCGCTGTATTAAAATCGATCAAATGCACTTCTCCATATTTGTCCCGGATCAGATTGCTTGGTTTTATATCTCTGTAAATAATATGATTGCCATGCAGATATCGCAGGATATTCAGCACTTTCCTGCAAATTGCAACAATTTCTTCCTCCGAATAAAAGGCCTGCTCTTTCAATGATTCTCCATCAATCAGCGTCTCAACGATGATTACCTGTGCTTCGTCCTCAAACCAATCCAGGATGATCGGAGTATATGGACACATGTCCTTCATCATTTTTGTCAATATTTTTTTCTCCGCATCAAAGCAGTCCTTTGTAACGGACCCGCGGTAAGAATTATCCATCAGACCGCATTTTACGGCAACCATCGCCCCTGTTCTTTTATGTTCGGCCAAAAAGACCTGACCGATCCCGCCGCTTCCAATCTGCGACAAAAGCTTATAACTTGCCAGCAGCCTGCTTTGTGCCGCTCCCGAAAAAGTTCCTTCGAAATCGACAAAACCGTCAAATATATTGGAATTTTGATACAATGTATTGTTCGATGCGGCCTCGCAGACCGCACGCACGAAATCGTCCTCGTTGCTGAAATATTCCCTGTGAATTGCCTGTATATCCCCCAGCAGCAGCTTCAGGCCGCTGGTAAGATTGGTCTCTTCCAGATACAGAACCAGGATATTTTTATCTTTGTCGGTCGCCATTCCAATTTCTTTTCGCACATATTTGGACTTGATAGAATTGGATGATATTAAAACTAAAAACTGATCGCACTGATCAATTCTATTTCCAATCTCTTCCGCCCATTCTATTCCGGATTTAAGTCCTTCATCATACCAAAACCGGAAATGGTTTCCTTTTAGTATTTTAAGAACACTCTGAACCAGCGGCATATCCCGTCTGGAATAACTCACAAATATATAAGGCGCGCCCGATACGTCATCCGATTTAATCAGGTTTGAATAATCCACTTATCATTCACCTTCCTTCTTCTGTTAAAAGCCGCGTTGTCCGCTCTTCTCCAGGCCAGAAGTGCCGGAGCCGGACCTCAGGACCGTTGGCTGTCCTGTCTATTATACCATGAACCGGCCTGTTTGCCACATAAATTGCAACTTTAATATTTTTCAATGAAAAGTCTGTTTTTTCGAAACGCAGCATTGACACAGTGTCAGAATGTATTTGCAAGTCAGGAGGGTTCTGAATTATGAAGAAAATGTTGGGTCGCTGCTTGCGCTTTATCCCACGCCGGCGACGGTGATCGGAGCCATGAACGGAGAGAAACCCACATGGATGTTAGTCGCCCATATCGGCATTATCGGCCATGACCGGGTGCTGGTCAGCCTCGCCGCATCGCACTTCATTAACGGATGTATCAAGGAGACGAAAAAACTCTCGATCAACCTTGTGGATGAGGCCATGCTGCCGGAAGCGGACTATGTGGGATCGGTCAGCGGAACGAAAGCGGATAAGTCCGCTGTGTTTGAATATGACCTCGGGGACGCAGGTGCGCCGATCATTCGCCGGTCTCCTCTGACGATCGAGTGCAGTGTTGCGGACATCTACAACTCTCCCAATTTTGAGAGCTTCATCTGCACGATTGACAACACCTATGATACCATTCTGCTGGGATTCCCCATCTGGTGGGGCGAAGCTCCGCGGATCATGAGTACATTTATTGAGAGCCATGATTCCTCCGGCAAGACATTGGCCGCTTTCTGCACCTCCGGCAGCAGCGGATTCGGCAGCAGCGATTCGGCGCTTCGGTCTGCGGCAAGCGGAGCCGCATGGCTTGACGGACACCGTTTTTCTGCCGGAGCCTCTGCGGATGATGTGATGGAATGGGCTAACGAGCTTGAAATCAATTAAAGAAGCGCGAAAGTATTTGCAATTGCCATGGCACCACCGCAACTATTTTCACATTCCAATGTAATATAAGCAGAAAGAGTCTCAGTCGGTCCTGTCCCCGGACTGACTGAGGCTCCCATTTGGTCTGTACGCGTGGAATATCGGCGCAGTGTCCTTAACAGTGTGAAATTCCGGGCTGCAGCCGGGAAATCACGGTACACAGATGTGGAAAAAACACGTACAGCGAAGATAAAATCTTTTTCACTGCGCCTTCACCGGAAAAGTACACAGGAAACCGCTGGCGGTTTCAAATTCTCCTGACCGGCATCCAGACCTGCACGTTGCGTTCTTCCCGCGGCAGCCAGTGATAGACGGCCAATTCCGGGCCCTCCGCCAGCTCAAAGCCCATTTCCGGCATCCATTCGCTCAGGATCCGGCCCCGTTGATTGACCCGCTCAAAATAATCGCGGATCGGGTTTTTGACGTCCCTGGCCTCGAAGATGACGTATGTGTCCGCAGGGATAACAATGGTTTCCAGACCGAGGCTTTCTACGAAATCGACACCGGTGACGCTGTGGTCGTACAAATGCTCCCGTGACCAGGCGTCCAGCTCCTGACAATAGCAGAAATCATAACCGTCGCTGTCAATGTGATCGATGACGCAGTATTCATCCGGGTACCTGCCGCCGTTTAAAGGGTCCGCGGCTCCCCGCAGGAACCATTGCTTCCCGCGGGTCGTGACAAAAAGCTGCTCTTCCTGGCGCTCCCGCTCCGGACCGTAAGGCGCTCCTGTAAAATGCACCCGGTAACCGGTCAGTATCATTTCCGGTTTCGTTTCAATCCTGTAATTCATTTCTTTACCGCCCTCCATGGAAAAATTAAGTACAAGCCGGGAAAAAGAACGCAGGCGGCAGCTGCCTCCTTTGACCTGGGACGGCAATACGCCGTGAAAACGCTGGAACGCTTTGGCGAAGCTGTCCGGGCTTTCGTAACCGTATTTCAGCGCCGCGTCGATCACCTTGATATCGGTGGATGCCAGTTCGGTAGCAGCCAGGGACAGCCTGCGGCTGCGGACGTATTCGCATACAGTGTAGCCGCAAAGGATACTGAACACCCGCTGGAAATGGTAGCCCGACGAAAAACATTGGGCCGCTATTTCGTCGTATTCCAGATCCTCCAGCAAATGATCTTCAATATAGTCGATGGCTTTCTGCAATCCTGTGATCCAGTTCATGGTATGGTTTCCTCCTTGTCTGGTCCCATTCTAGCAGGAATCAAAGCACTTTGCCCGATTTTTTGAGGGAATTGCGGTCGGATGTTCCGGCCTCTCCATTATGAATTAAAACGAGTTATCATTTAAATTCCAATTCGTTTTTATCACGCCATTCCTCAAAAATCTGATAATAGATATCTCCGCAGGCATCTGTAAAATCGTCGTACAGTTCCAATTCCCGCAGCTTTTCGAGATAAGCATCCATATATTCATCCCGCCTCAATATATCAAATAATTGCTTCCGTATTGTCTTATCTTCTACAAACTCTCTCACATAAAACCGCATAATCTCCTTATGATCAATCTCCTCATAAGTTGGAAGCATGATAGTATTCGCATTTTTATAAGGAATCCGTTTTTTCTCATCGAATTCTCCATATTCCAATTCAGAATAGGGCAAATAATCAAATTGATTTATATCCTTGTGATAAAAAACCGGGCGTCTTTGTCTGATTGCCATCATTAAATCAATAATC
This sequence comes from uncultured Lachnospiraceae bacterium, assembly GCA_947626915.1. GTDB lineage: Bacteria > Bacillota > Clostridia > Lachnospirales > Lachnospiraceae > UBA3402. The sequence goes on along the minus strand of CANQUA010000105.1, from coordinate 30,619 downwards.
GTACTCATTTTTTCCCCTTTCCAATTCAAAGTTCCGGCATATAGGAAACGACAAAACAAATTTCGTTTTTCTCGTTCCCCGCGGAAATAAAGAAAGCCGAAAACCTCGATTTTCAAGGCTTTCGGCAGTGTTTGCTGGCGTCCGCGAGGTGACTTGAACACCCGACCTACCGCTTAGGAGGCGGTCGCTCTATCCAACTGAGCTACGCAGACGTACATAAAATTTCCGACAGCAATATTATTATAGCAGATATTTCTGATTCGTCAAGACTGGAATTTTGCAACGCCCATCATCCATATCTGTCCTTTGAAGCGCCGACCCAATTCAGGCTGTCCTGTCAGATCTTTACGATTAATCGCTACGCGGAAATATATATCATTGCATTCGATTTTGAGATTATAAACCTCTTCTCCGGTAATTTTGTTTTTCAGCAAATCCATATGAACAATATCCCCAATTATCGAATATTGATCGCACTCAATTCCGCACGGCATAAAAGAAGTATCGACGATAGAATAAATGTCCTCTTTCATTGCCCGACGCGAAATCTTAGAATAAAGGTCTATGTCCTCGATTGTCAATGTTTCCATAGCATTTTCATCGCCGCGCTTCGCAGCTTCCATCAAATTGTTCCGCTCTTTTGCAGCTACTTTTGCCAATTCCAGCTGTTTAGCGCTTTTCTGTACCGGTAACAGGATCGTCCCTTTTACGGATAACGCAGATAAATTCACATAATTTACTTCGGTATTTTCCTTCGCCATAAGCCTTTCCCGGTATTCCATGACATTTTTCAGATAAAAAATCAAAGATATGCCTACCTTACATTCGTCCAAAAGGCCGGCGTAGGTTTCCCGTTCCGTATGTCTCTGAATCGAGCAATCTGCTTCCGAGGAGAAATCATGACTCAACAGATAAGGCACATAATATTCCGGAACTACCCTGCCGAAATCATTCATCTCCCCGTAAATATCAATTCCCAAATCCGCCGCTACTTCAGCGCGGACCTGACATAAATTTGTTTCCGCGTCCAACTGCAGTCTCTTTATCTGCCCGAAATGGGCCTCCTGTACCAATTTCTCCAGCAAATAATCAATATCATGTTTTTTTTGATACATGCTGAAACCAACAGCGCGCAAAAATTTATGCATGAAATCTCCTTAATTTATACAATACCCTGTGCCAGCATAGCATCTGCGACTTTTTCAAATCCTGCAATATTGGCGCCCGCCACGTAATTGCCTGCAACACCGTAATGTTCCGCCGCATCAGAAGCTTTAACAAAAATATTGACCATAATATTCTTTAATTTTGCATCTACCTCGTCAAATGTCCAGGAAAGTCTCTGGCTGTTCTGGCTCATTTCCAGGGCAGATGTCGCTACGCCGCCTGCATTAGCTGCTTTGCCCGGCATAAACAGCATGCCATTTGCCAGGAAGAAATCGGTCGCTTCTCTGGTGGACGGCATGTTCGCGCCCTCTGCTACCGCGAAGCATCCGTTTGCTTTCAATGTCTTGGCATCATCCAGATTCAGCTCATTCTGCGTTGCACACGGAAGAGCAATATCGCACGGAATCGTCCAGATTCCTTTGCCCTCTGTATAAACTGCCGTAGGAACTGCTTCCGCATACTCTTTGATACGTCCGCGGCGAACTTCTTTTATTTCCTTTACGATATCCAGCTTGATGCCGTCTTTATCATAAACATAACCATTGGAATCGCTGAGAGCCACAACTTTTGCTCCAAGCTGCTGCGCTTTTTCCGTCGCATAAGTCGCTACATTGCCGGAACCGGAAACAAGAACGGTTTTTCCGGCCAATTCTTTTCCGTTATGCTTCAGCATTTCATCCACGATATAAACAAGACCATATCCTGTCGCCTGGGTTCTTACCAACGAACCGCCGTAGGTCAGACCCTTGCCAGTCAGGACACCTTCATACAGGCCGGTCATTCTCTTATACTGTCCATACAGATAGCCAATCTCACGGCCGCCTACGCCAATATCGCCCGCCGGAACATCCTGGTCGGCGCCGATATATTTGGAAAGCTCCGTCATAAAACTCTGGCAGAATGCCATGACTTCCCGATCTGATTTCCCTTTCGGATCAAAATTGGAACCGCCTTTGCCTCCGCCGATAGGAAGACCCGTCAGAGAATTCTTAAATACCTGCTCAAAGCCAAGGAATTTCAGAATACCCTGATTCACGGACGGATGGAAACGAAGACCGCCCTTGTACGGACCAATGGCACTGTTAAATTGTACGCGGTATCCTTTATTAACCTGCACCTTGCCTTGATCATCTACCCACGGCACACGGAAAGAGATAATTCTCTCCGGCTCCACCAGACGCTCAAGCAGCGCTGCTTTTCTATATTTTTCTTCGTTTGCGTCAATAACCAGTCTCAGGGAATCCAAAACTTCTTTCACCGCCTGGTGGAACTCCGGCTCATTCGGGTTCTGTTCCACTACTCTGGCATAAATCTCGTCAACATAAGACATTTTTTATAAATCCTCCTTATATGATTTTCTTTCTGCAATTACGTTTTCTCGATAACTTCCGCACTGCAATGCACTAACGTGCTAATTATAACAACTTCTCCTCATGCCGTCAACTGAAATATTATATAATACTATTTTCACAAATTCTCCGCTTTAATATCCCAGCGCCTGTTCCAAAGCTTCTTTTTCCTCATTGCCTAAAGTAATCTCTGTCTCTCCGTTTACTACATCTTTTATATAGAGATAACATCCTTCCCGGCTGTGAACGGAATTTAATATAAAACCAGTATTATTCATATCCAGCATTGCAAAAGCAAAACTCAGGTTTCCTCCCATGCCTTTGAACGCATTATATTTTACCATACCAAATTTTTGAAATGATCCTTTGACGCTCTTTGAAAGAACCTTTACCGCATCTTTTGTGTTCTTGTCCTGAAGCCTCAGCTCTTTGTTTTCTTCAACGATTCCCATAATCGTTTTTTCCAGGGATTCCGCGTCTTTTCCCCGCATGAATTTATCATACCTGCGATACAGTTTGTTCGTCTGCAATATACATATGATCGTCATAATCAGCAATAACAGCGTAATCGTTCCCAAACTTATGATTACAATAGCCGGATCGATCGGCCATCGGTTTAACATACTGTTTTCCATAGGGTTCTCCCATCTTTATCTTATTGATTCTAAAAGCTCTACAATTCTTTCCAATTCTGCCTGGGAATAGTATTCAATTTCTACTTTTCCCTTATTATTGTCCCGGCAGTTTATATTTACTTTTGTTCCCAGTACCTGCTTCATACGTTCTTCTAAATCTTTGAATATAAAGCTTATATCTTTTTCTTCTTTTTTCTTTGTATTCTTCGGCTTGTTAAAAGCCTTCACCATTTTTTCTACATCACGTACACTAAGTTTTTCTTCTGCAACTTTTTGGGCCATTTGATATTGGGCTTCTTTGTCCTCAAGAGAAAGGAGAGCTCTCGCATGACCGCTGGACAGCTGGCCTTGTACCAGCATTTCCTGCACCTTTTCGTTCAGTTTTAGCAGGCGAATGCTGTTTGTAATCGTAGCTCTGTTTTTTGACACCCTTTCCGCTATTTCTTCCTGCGTTAAATCAAATTCCTGCATTAATTTCTGATAGGCCATTGCTTCTTCTACAGGATTTAAATCAGCGCGCTGGACATTCTCAATCAGGGATATTTCCATTGCCTGCTGTTTTGAATATTCTTTTACGACAACGGGCACTTCTCTAAGTCCGGCTTCTCTGGCTGCTCTCCAGCGCCGTTCTCCTGCTATAATTTCGTAATGATTTTCTTTTTTCTGCACAAGAAGAGGCTGGAGAACCCCATATTTCTTCATGGAATCCGCCAATTCCTGAATTTGTTCCTGATCAAAATTTTTTCTTGGCTGTTCGCTGTTTGGTTCTATTTGCGACAACTTTACCATAAATTCTTTTCCGGGTTCTTCTTCCGGAGGAATTCTTACTGTTTTATACTTTCTCAATTCCTGATTGTCATTGTTTTCCTGACTCTCTGATGTTTCACGTGAAACATACTTTGGACTGCTTTCCCGAACTACATCTTCTCCAAATATAGCGCCCAACCCTTTTCCTAATCCTCTGTTCTTTGCCATTAAAACACCACCCCTCTGCTTATTACTTCTGCTGCTAACAAACGGTAACTTTCAGCACCTGCAGATCTTGAATCATATAGATTGATTGGCAAACCATGACTGGGTGCTTCCGCTAACCGTACATTTCTCGGTATAATTGTTTTATAAATAGTTTGATTAAGATTATTTTTTACATTTTCTACTACTTGCAGTGACAGATTGGTTCTGGCATCATACATCGTAAATACTACGCCCTCGGCTTCCAAATGAGGATTCAATTTTTTCTTTACCAGATTTACAGTATTCAATACCTGGCTCAATCCTTCCAAAGCATAGTATTCGCACTGAATTGGTATTAATACTGTATCAGCAGAAGTCAATGCGTTAATTGTCAGCAAGTTCAAAGATGGCGGACAATCAATAATTATGTAATCATAAAATTTTTCAATTGCCTGTAAATGTGATTTTAAAATTTTTTCTTTATTCTCAAATTCCAATAATTCTATTTCTGCACCGGCCAGATCCATATTTGATGGAAGTACGTCCAGATTTTCTACAACATCTCTTTCCAGACATTCTTCCAACTGACATTCCCCAACCAGCAGATCATAAACCGTGCGGGATAATTCGTCCTTTTCTAATCCTATTCCGCTTGTCGCATTTCCCTGCGGATCAAAATCAACCAAAAGAACCTTCTGATCTGCTTCAGCTAAACACGCGGACAAATTTATGGCTGTGGTCGTTTTTCCGACTCCACCTTTTTGATTTGCAATTGCTATAATTCTTCCCATATGCATTCCTTTCTATACCGATATTTAGTATAGCACACTTTTAGCATTTTTCATATGATAAATGTGTTTCACGTGAAACATTTTTCCTTTCAAATAATATCTTATCAAATAAAAGTATTTTTAAATCAACAAAAATCCATTCAACTGGTGATTTACTATCAGCCTTCAAAAGGGCTGATGTTACTGCTCGTCCCGCAGTACGGTGTCGCAATCTTTGTTACTGGTCCGCTTATAATACGGCACTTCTGGAATCCTTTTTTCTCGACTTCTCCGCCTGCTTCTTTTATACTTCTGTACTGCCTCACCTGTAATATTACCGATTGTCTCTTCGTAATATTCCCTTGCCCGGAACGCTTTATTCCATTTACTCTCCATTTCCGGATGCCTGTCATATATCATGAAAGTTTCACATATAATCGAATAAAATTTGAAGTCAATTTATTGACAGTATACTTCTAAAGTGCTACACTGATTTCAACAATATTGAAGAGGAGGAGTCCATCATGAACAAAAAAATCATGAGAGATCCAGAGCACATCCAGTTTGATGCAAAGCTTTCGTTTCACTATGGTTACACATGCTTTGACTGCCCTCATCTGAACACAGGTGACCGTAATTCCAGTGGAGAACCCTGGTGCAGCGCATGGAGCCGGTACATTTCGGATCCGAATTATGAAGGCGACAGATGCTCCAGACGTCCCGCCTGGCCGAACCGGTAATAACGGCGATTTACATTCCGCTGACATATTATATAGCGGAGCAAAAAGTCAACATAGGAATTTGACCCCAGAAAGGGTGCGGCGCAGACGTGCCGCACCTTTTTTCACAAGGAGAACAAATGGAAATCAGCCAGGATCTTTATGACAATTTATTGGATGTTTTCGCTTATAACGGAACAGAAAAAGGAGGACTTGTCTTTTTCCTTGAAAATAGAATCATATCCTATTTTTTGGACGAAACAGGTGTATGCTCTGGATCAACCTACCGGCCGGATGCCGATTCACTGAGAAAAGGCATCAAATCCGGTGCGGAAAAAGGATACACTGAATTTGCATTTATTCACTGCCATCCGGAACATGAACCAATATCCGGCGCTGATGTTGCCTGGATTCAATCCTTCCTGCGATTAAACAGGCTGGAAAAAATCAAAATGCTCCTGGTGCAATATGACCGGATTGTATGCTACCTGATCGATTCACAAAAATACAGCGAAATTCCGCTTGTCATCTGCAACACGCCAGTGAATGCCTGACGTCAAAGATTTTCTTACTGTTTATTGCCGTTGAAGTGGATGCTGAATTTAGTTTTTACTCAGAACATCCAATATTTAAATCAAAAATCAAATTTATTTTTTATCATCTGCGCAACAACATCCGGCGCAAGGTTCGTGTTGTCAATTTTCATGTAATTTTCAAATGGAATCTCCAATTCAATCCCAAGGTACTCATATAATACTTTATTGCCGACTTGGCCGGAAATATCATAACCAATTTTACGAATATTCTCGATATGTTTCCCGAAAATCAGTTCCGAACCCTTTCTGACATCCTCAAGTGTGCAATGATTCGGATTCTTTGCAGCATATTTCAGAAGTTTCGCACTTCCTCTAGCAGAATCCCAACCCGGTTCATATAAAAGAGTGTGCCCATAATCAAATAGAATCATTTTAGGATATTTCATATGAAGTCTCCTTGTTTCGTAACTGTTCCTAAGTTCATCCTTCAAATTTATATTTTTTAAGTATCCTGCCAAATCCCAGACAAATCAAAATACCTGTAACGCCCAAAATAAACATGGTTAAAGCCGTTCCGGAACTTTTCCCGCCGCCGAACATTTTCACAAGAAAACTGCTATTATTTAAAGAAGACATGAAAGGTCCGCATATCTTATCCACCATAAAACCCCCGGCGAAGGTTCCGATCGGAATAGTAAAAAACTGCAGTGTATTTCTGCAGGAATACACTCTCCCCTGCATTTTTGGCGGGATCGTACTTCTGAGAATTACATCCAAATTTGCATTCATGATCGGTACCGGCAGCCATCCAATTACCTGAGCCAGACACCACCAGCCGGGCGTTTTAAAAAATGCCAGAATAAAATTCTCTGATCCAAGTGAAAACAACATCGTCAAGTAAATTACGCGAACTCTATCTTTTGGCGCAGGAAGCATCGTTACCAAAAGACTTCCCGACATAGTTGCAATCCCGGCACACGCAGTAACAACTCCTAATACTCTCTCGCTTCCGTTGGGACTGGACAGTACAAAAGGCGGCAAAACCGCATCAAACGCGGATGCGGCAAAATTAACGCCTGCCAAAAATAGAATCAATACAAGAATCAAACGATTCTCTTTCAAATATAAAAGACCATCCTTCATATTTGCCCAAATTGATTCTTTCAGGCTTCCGTCGTCTTGCATATCCGCCGATGGGATTTGTATAAAAAACAAAAGGGAAATAAAGGCGACAGCAAAGGTAAATAAATCTACAAGGATGACCCCTTCCATTCCTGTAAACGAAAATAATGTCGTTGCAAATACAGGATGCAGAATTGTAACCAAAGAATTGGAAAAAGAACGCAAACCGCTGGTTCTTTGATACTGTTCTTTCGGCGTAATCAATGTCATCGCCACGTCGCTGGCCGGCTGCTGCACCGTATTCATCAACCCGCTCACTATATTTAAAATATACAAATGAACAGGTTCCAGAAGACCTGTTTTAAGAAGAAACAGAACCACAAGCGAACAACCGGCCGCACACATGTCGCAAACAAGCATGGTCTTCTTTTTATCCCAACGGTCGCTCAAGGTTCCCGCAAAAATGCTCATCAAAACATAAGGAGCATAAGAACAAATTGACAGAAACGCTGTCTGCAGCGCAGAACCTGTCTCCTCAAAAATCCATAAGGTCAGCGCAAAATTAGTCATAGCGCTGCCTAATTGTGAAAGCGCCTGAGTAGGCCATAAAATAAGAAATGTATTCATTTTAAAGGTTCTTTTCCAGGAACTCCGGCTTTACGGGGATATTTTGCGGATGTAATGGAATTCTTTCTAATTTTAACTAAGCTGCGGTCCGCATCTGTTCCCGGCAGCTGAAATACGACTGTATCTTCCACTCTCCCGCCCAAAAGACTGATGGATCTTTTTGCCAGAGAAAGTTCCTCATCTATTTTTCCGGATTTGTAAGCAATAAAGTAACCTCCCCGTTTTACGAAGGGAATACAATATTCCGCCAAAGTAGACAAATTCGCTACCGCCCGGGAAACACATAAATCAAATGCTTCCCGATATGCAGCGTCTCTGCCCAAATCTTCTGCCCGTCCATGGACCGCCTCTATTTCCGTCAACCCTAAAAGCGAAATGATCTCATTTAGAAACTTAATTCTTTTATTCAGGGAATCCGCAAGCGTAATCTTAATACCAGGAAACATGATTTTCAATGGAATTCCCGGAAAACCGGCGCCTGTACCTAGATCCATAACTTTTATTACATCGCCGGAACTTTGCGAAACCGATTGATATTTCAAAATCTCCGGAAATGCTTTGACCAACGACAAACTGTCTACAAAATGCTTAGATATTACCTGCTGCATATCTGTAATCGCAGTCAAATTCATAACCTGGTTCCATTCGATCATCTTCGTATAATATTGAAAAAATTGCTCCGTCTGCTGATCGGAAATATCCACAGAAATATCTTTCATTCCATCTTTTATCCACAATTTAAACTGGTTATCCATACTAAATTCCTCTCAAATCCGGCGCTGAAAATTCACTCTAAAAATTCACTTGAATAAACAAGTACCTCTCAATCAATTCGTACCGCATTCCATAACAAATTAATTCGTGGAATTAGCCATCTTCTCAAAATAGACCAAAAGCACCGATATATCTGCCGGGGATACTCCTGCTATTCTTGACGCCTGTCCGACACTTTCCGGACGATATTGATTCAGCTTTTGAGCAGCTTCCAGTCTCAATCCTTTTATCTGACGATAATCAAAATTGATATTCAATTTCTTATTTTCCAGTTTTTTGAACTGTTCAACCTGTTGTTTTTGTCTGCGGATGTAACCGTCATATTTAATATTTATGTCAACTTGTTCAGCTATATTTTTCGCTAATTTTGGCCTGTTCTCATCTAATTCACTTAACATAAAATAGTCAAGCTCCGGTCTTTTTACGAGTTCGGCAAGCGATAATCCGCTCTTCAATGGTGTACTGCTATGTTTTTCAAGAAAATTTTGCACCACAGGACCAGTTCCTACAACCGTATGTTCAAGCCTGAAAATTTCCTTTTCGATCTGTTTTTCCTTATCCAGCGTCTTTGCATATTCTTCATCGCTGACCAATCCAATCTCATGACCAATACTCCGCAAACGAAGATCTGCATTGTCCTGCCTCAAAAGCAAACGATACTCCGCGCGTGAGGTCATCATACGGTACGGTTCATGATTTTCCTTGGTTACCAAATCATCAATCAGCACACCTATGTATGCCTGAGATCGATCCAATACATAAGGTTTTCTTTTCAAAACTTTCATCGCCGCATTGACGCCGGCCATGAATCCCTGAACTGCCGCTTCCTCATAGCCGGAACTGCCATTGAACTGACCCCCGCTGAACAATCCCTCAATTTTCTTAAATTCCAAAGTCGGACGAAGCTGGATCGAATTAATACAATCATACTCGATCGCGTAAGCATTTCTCACGATCTTTACATGCTCCAAACCAGGGACTGTTTTATACATAGCATGCTGAACATCTTCCGGTAACGAACTGGACATTCCGGAAAGATACATTTCATTCGTGTAAAGTCCCTCCGGCTCCACAAAAATCTGGTGACGGTCCTTATCAGGAAACTTCACCACCTTATCTTCGATCGATGGGCAATATCTGGGACCGGTTCCCTCGATCACGCCGGAAAAAAGCGGCGAACGATCCAGATTCTGCCGGATGATCTCGTGTGTTTTTTCATTCGTATAGGTCAGCCAGCAGGATACCTGATTTTTCTGTATAGCAGCCGGATCCGTCGAAAATGAAAACGGAGTGATCTCCGGATCGCCGGGCTGCTCTTCCATTTTACTGAAATCCAGGCTCCGGCGGTCAACCCGAGCCGGAGTGCCTGTCTTAAACCGAAACATCTCGATCCCGTGAGCGATCAGGGAATCAGTCAGATGATTGGCCGCCTGCAGTCCATTCGGTCCTGTATAATTACTGACATCGCCAAATATACATCTGGCACGCAGATAAGTTCCAGTCGCCAAAACAACTGCCTTCGCATGATATACCGCGCCGGAAACTGTTTTTACGCCTGTAATTTTCTGAATCTTATTAGACAAACTGTCCTTTTCATAATTCGGACGAATATCCTCTGTTATAATTTCTGACACTTCTGCCTGCCGTATCGTCAGATGGTCTGTATTTTCCAAAGTTTTCCTCATCTGCCTGGAATATTCCTGCTTATCCGCCTGCGCGCGAAGTGAATGCACTGCCGGTCCTTTCGACTCGTTCAGCATACGAGACTGAATAAATGTTTTATCGATATTCTTTCCCATCTCTCCGCCTAAAGCGTCCAATTCCCTTACCAGATGCCCCTTTGAACTTCCGCCGATATTCGGATTACAAGGCATCAACGCAATGCTGTCTACGCTGACTGTAAAAAGAATCGTCTCCAGACCAAGACGAGCGCACGCTAACGCTGCTTCACATCCGGCATGACCGGCCCCCACCACCACAATATCATAAAATTCCTCTAAAACTGCCATTGTTTTTCTGCCTTTCAGATTGTCCTAATTCTTTTACTTTCCGGTGCAAAATCTGCGGAAAATCTCATTTACCACATCATCTTCCACAGCCTCTCCAATGATACTTCCAAGGCTTGTATAAGCATCCATAAGATCAATCGAATAAAAATCTTCCGGAAGTCCGTTTTCTATGCTATTCATCACCATCTGAAGGCTTTTCAGACTGTCGCTCAGCGCTTCTTTATGGCGGAGATTTGTGATCATTACTTCATCATTAAAATCAATCTCTCTGTTGTAAAACATTTCTCTTACAGTATTTTTAAACTCCTCAAAACCTGTTTCTTCCTTTGCCGAAATCTGAATGATCTTCTTTCCGGCCAGTTTTTCCTCTTTTTTCAAAGCATCAATGTCTGTTTTTATCTCCAAATCAGATTTATTCAATAAAACCACAGCCCTGCGGCCGCAGATCATGTCCATAATCTTCCTGTCGTCTTCATCCAAAGGAGACGACGCGTCTACTACATATAAGATCAAATCTGCATCATTCAAAGCGTTCTTTGCCCTGGAAACGCCGATTTTTTCCACTGCATCTTCCGTATCACGGATCCCTGCCGTATCGATCACATTCAAACTGATCTCGCCGAAACGCACCTGCTCTTCCAATGTATCCCTGGTTGTTCCGGCTATTTCCGTGACGATGGCTCTCTCCTCCCCTAAAAGTACATTCATTAAAGAAGATTTTCCTACGTTTGGTTTTCCTACGATCACGGTTCGTATTCCCTCAGACACAATTCTCCCATAATCAGAGGAATCGAGCATATTCTGAACTTTCTCAATCATAACGGTAATCTTCTTTTTTAATGTATCTCCATAACCATCTAAAGAAATATGCTCCGGATCATCCAGAGCTGATTCAATATAAGCAATCTCGTACAGGATGCCTTCCCGCAGATTTTTAATTTTTCCGGAAATACTTCCGCTCAGCTGCGCTACAGAACTTTTCAGCGCATATTCATTTTTCGCATTGATCACATCAATGACTGCTTCCGCCTGGGACAGATCGATTCTGCCGTTTAAAAATGCTCTTTTTGTAAATTCTCCGGGATCCGCTGTCCTTGCCCCGGAATGAATCACTGTTTCCAATATTCTCCGCATCATCAAAACGCCGCCGTGACAATCAATCTCTACCGTATCTTCTCCTGTATAACTGTGGGGACCCTTCATGACCAAGACCAGAACTTCATCCAATTTCTGCTCTCCATCATAAATAAATCCATACTGCACCGTATGAGACTGATCCAGTTTCACACCGGAACCATTTTTCTTTCGGAAAATTTTCTGAATCACCTGAAAAGAATCCTCACCGCTTATTCGGATGATTCCAATACCGGAATCTGTCAATCCTGTAGCGATGGCAGCAATCGTATCTGTCTTCATCTCATTCCATCCTTAAAAAAGCTGCTGCAAATAACATTATCGCACAATACGCTTCAGAATGTCTTACGACCCTGATCCGAAATCGTGGTTGAATGTGTTTTGCAGCAGCCCCTCGCTAATTATTCTTCTTCAGAAGCAGTCTGAACATTCTGGCTGTTCTGTTTGCTGTATCCGCCGCGGCGGTCCTTTTCTCTCACTTCCCTTTTCAGAGAAACAACTACATGCCTGTAAGGATCTTCTCCCTCGCTTCTGGTCACTACATAACGGTCGTTCTGCAGCGTAGAATGAATGATCCTTCTCTCATAAGGATTCATCGGTTCCAGAGAAACGCTTCTTCTGGTCCTTTTTACCTTATAAGCGATATTCCTGGCGAGAGATTCCAGCGTCTCTTTTCTTCTGGCGCGGTAATTTTCCGTATCCAGCTTCACTCTCAGGTATCCTTCCGTCTTTTTATTCACTACCAGACTGACCAGATACTGCAGAGAATCCAGAGTCTGACCTCTCTTACCGATCAGAATGCCCATGTCGTCGCCTTCCAGATTGACGATCAGTTCAAACTCTTCCTCATCATATACGGTTTCCATGGCGACAGTCATACCCATCGCGCCAAATACCTGCTTTAAGAAATCCTCCGCTGCTGCTTTGCACGCAGGCACATCTACCGGTTTGCGATTTTCCTTACGTTCTCTTTCTTTTTCAGCTCGTTTTTCCTCCGCAATTCTCTGAGCCTCTCTCTCGGCCTCGATCTCTTCCGCGGTCGCGCGGTACGAATCCCTGCCTCGGTCGCGGCCGTAATCCTTGCGGTTGTTCTTCGTATTTTCCCGATTATTGTTCTTCTGTTTTTCTTTTGAAACCTGATTTTCTTTTACAGTCTCTTTCTGAGCCGGCTTTTCGGCAGCTTTCGTATCTTTTGGAGTGTCCTTGGGAGCATTCTTCGTATTCTCCCTGGGCTTCATACTCTTTACTTCATACTTTGATTCCGTCTTAAACTCTGTTTTAAACTCTTTATAAGAATCCTTTTTCTCTTTCTTCGATTCTTTTTTCTGATTCTGAGGCTCTTTCTTAGGCGGTTCTTTTACAGGTTCTTTTTCCTTCGGAGGTTCTTTAACTGACGTCTGATTTTCATTTGTTTCTTTGACTGCCTTTACCTGAGAATTTTCTTTGCTGTCCGTTTTTGATTCTTTGTCAGATTTTTTCTCCTGTTTCGGAGCAGGGGCCGGTTTCTTTTCTTCTTTTCCGCTCACTACGGAAGCATACAGGGCGTCCAGATCGTCCTCCTGCTTCTTGCCTGCTTTGATCGTCACAGCCTTGCCAAAACCTAAAAATCCTGCTTTTTCTTCTATAATCGTATAATCCAGATTGTCGCTGGAAGTACCGAGCTCAATCGCAGCCTTTGTGATGGCCTCATCCAGGGTCTTGGCTGTTACCGTAATCATTTCCATGGATTCTCCTCCTAAATGCTAGTGCTTTTCATGCTTCTCATTATACATCTTAACCATATTGACTTTCGATGCCAGGCTTCCCGGTTTTGCGTTTTGATTATAATAGGCAGTGGATTCCTCCACCATTTTTTTCGTTTTTGCGGCTTTCGCGTTTTTCTGAGCTTCCTCTTTCGCTTCCATTTCCTGCACACGCTTCATAGCCTGGGCAGCCGTCGTCACTTTGTTGGGAGGAAGTCCTTTCTTCGCGCGCTTCTTATTGGCCTTCTCCACACTCTGACGGATCAGATCGTCAATGTCCACCTTCGACATATAGGAATTCATAACCATCTGCTGAACCATCTGAACTAAACTGCTGACCACCCAGTAAATGCCGATTACCAGAGGCAGCGTAAAGCAAAATACCAGCGACATGATCGGCATAGCCACGTTCATGGATTTCAGCATACTGGAACCAGGCGCGTCATCCGGCTGTTTCGGCTGATTCGCCATCATAATTTTAGAACTGTACCACTGGGACAAACCGGAAGCTACGGGAATCAGGACGGCAAATACAACCGCCATAATCGTAAATTCAGTATTCCCGCCGAAAAATCCTGTAATCACGTTCATTGGAGTATAGGAAACGTTGATTCCCAAAAAACGCTGCATCCGATTGATCGCTTCAATCACGTTCTCGCCTGAACTGGTAACCGCAGTACTGATATTCGGAAATTCGGCAACAAGCTGATTCCACTGCGCGTTGGTCAGCTTATAAAGCAGGTCTACAACCTTGTCCATGTTTGAGAAATCCGCATTGGCAAGATACTGATTCTGGGCCAGTTCCAGAAATACCTCGTTGGCAGCAAAATCCGCCGGCAGCTTTTCAATGACTAAATCAAAATAATTCCTGACCTGTCCTACATACGCCGGAATTTTGTAGATCACCTGATAAAGGCCGATCATGATAGGAAACTGGAGCAGAAGCGGCAGACACCCTCCGGTCATGGAAGCGCCATACTTCTCATAGACCTCTCTGGTCTCCACGTTCATCTTCATCATGGAATCGTTGTCATTCTTGCCCTTATATTTTTTCTGGATGGCCTGAATCTCAGGCTGAATGACAGACTGGAGCTTGCTGGATTTCTGCTGGTTCAAAGATAACGGAAACAGGATCAGCTTTGTCACCAGCGTAAACAGAATAATGCTTAAACCGATATTCATTACTCCAAACAGATTGGTAAATCCGAACAGGATCTCCATGATCCATCCGAGCATCTGAACGATCACTCCAAAAGGTCCGCCTACTTTTGTCAGAATTAAAAAATTCAATCTACTACCTCCTCGTTGTTACGGAACTGGATCATAACCGCCTCTGCCCCACGGATGACACCGCAAAATCCTCCGTATGGACAACCACAAACCTTTCACCACGCCATACTTCTGGAGTGCCTCAATGGCGTATTGAGAACACGTAGGCGTGTAGATACAGTGATAATTAACTTTCAGAGGAGACAAAAAGATCTGATACCCTCTGATGCAAAGAATCAAAAACTTCTTTACCATAGCACTATCACTTCGATTCCTTTCTGATGTTATGCAGTCCGCACAAGTGCCAATAAGCACTTTCCAATTTCTTGAAATCCGAATCTTTCGCCGCCGGTCTGGCGGTCACTACGATGTCTAATCCAGAATATGTCTCTTCTCTGTGTAATCGAAAAATTTCTCTGATCCGTCTGGTCACCCGATGGCGCACCACACTGTTTCCTACTTTTTTACTCACGGAAATCCCGATCCTGGTATCGGGATAATCCGATTTTCTGACATACATTATCAATAAACGATTGGCATAGGACGTTCCACCTTTGTATACCTTCTGAAACTCGCTGTTTTTCTTTATGGAAGGAAACCTTTTCATGAAACCTCCTGAAAATACGCAAGCGCCCCAAAAACGCAGGCGCTCTACCAAGTTTTAAACCGTAAAAATCAGGCCACAATTTCTTGCGGCCTGTTTACTAAGCAATTAAGCAGATAATCTGGCTCTTCCTTTTGCTCTTCTCGCGGCTAAAACTTTTCTTCCGCCCGGAGTGCTCATTCTGGCCCTGAAACCATGAACCTTGGCTCTCTGTCTTTTCTTAGGCTGAAATGTCATCTTCATAGCGCTGGACACCTCCTCTTTCAGACCTTTTCTAAATTAAACATCGTTTCAATTATATAGAAGGAATCGAGGGAAGTCAAGCAAAATCTTACAAAAAAAGGGACGGTATTTTCAATATTTTTACCGCCCCAAGAAGTTGTATTGATTGTATTCTTTGTAACTATATTTAGATAAGGAAATTCATCAGCTCCGGCTGTAGCTGGGTATCCGGGTCACCGCGTACAAAAGAGCCGTGCCGATCACGGCCACCAGTACCATCGCGGCAATCGCCTCCGGTATGCCGGATGAAGTGATCGTCACCATGATCACTCCCCAAAGGGCTTTCCTTCCCGTTACCCCCCTGACCACGGAATATTCGTTAGCCAGAAGTACAAAGATGCTGCCCATGACCATGATCGTATTTGTCATGGAGCCGACGAAACCGGTGATCGCCAGAGCCAGGTGACGATTCATTTTAATTTTCCTCAAAAATATCCACAGCCATCCGGACACGACGCCGATCATGATGCGGCATCCCACCGATATCCAGACCGCCTTGACCGCGCCCACGATTCCCGTCGTACTCATGAAGGGAGAGAACGCGAACGAGGAAAGATTCGGGGCCAGTGTATTGGAGATCATGGAGCAGATTCCGAACACGCCCCCCAGGATTGCCCCTGCGAGAGGCCCCAGTACGACAGCGCCGATAATCACAGGGATATGCACAGTTGTTGCCTTAATAACAGGAAGCTGGATCATGCCGAAAGGCGTATTCGCCAACAGGATCACGATCGCCGCCATAAGTGCAACACTGGTCAGCCAACGAGTGTCTTTTTTCTTAGTATTCATTTTTTACCTCCTGCTACTGTTCTTATAAAAAGATACAATGCAATACATCTGAATTATATAGAGTTCTTCCCCCGACGTCAATAGGAAATTTCATTTATCAACTTATCCACAGGTTGTGGATAAGTTGTGGAAACATATTTATCCACAACTATTTTTGTATTTTTGCTCAAAAAAAATTGAAAAAAAATACTTTATAGTATAAAATAGTAGTAGATTGGGTGTATGTGCCCGGCGCGGTATTTCGATTTATACACGTTAGGAGAAACGCTATGCTAGAACAACTGAAAAACCGGTGGGAAGAGATCCTGCTTACGCTAAAAGAGGAATACGACGTGACAGAACCGTCCTATAACACATGGCTACTCCCGCTGAAGCCTTACGCGGTGGACAAAAATGTGGTCAGGATCCTGGTTCCTGATTCCAGTCCTCACTATATCGCGATCATTAAAAAAAGATATGAGAAGCAGCTCCAGGTGACAATATCGGAGGTTCTCGGTTTTTCGTGTACCATTGAATTGATCAGCGAAGCGGATATTGAGGAAAAGAAGGTTCCGAACAAACACCTGATCCAGACACAGACGGCAGAAGTCAACCAGATGGCGCTTCAGGGAGCCAATCTGAATCCGCGCTATACCTTCGAGACGTTCGTGGTGGGCGCTAACAACAGCCTGGCCCACGCGGCGTCTCTGGCTGTGGCGGAGTCTCCCGGCGAGATCTACAATCCTCTGTTCATATACGGAGGCGTGGGACTGGGGAAAACGCACCTGATGCACTCCATCGCCCATTTCATCCTGAAGAACAATCCGGATTCGAAGATCCTTTACGTCACATCCGAAAAATTTACGAACGAATTGATCGACGCCATCCGGAATAAAAATAACATATCCACCACGGAATTCCGTGAAAAATACAGGAACAATGACGTGCTGCTCATCGACGATATCCAGTTTATTATCGGAAAAGAAAGCACTCAGGAGGAATTTTTCCACACGTTCAACACCCTGTATGAGGCGAAAAAGCAGATTATCATTTCCTCCGATAAGCCTCCGAAAGACTTCGAGACGCTGGAGGAGCGGCTGCGTTCCCGTTTTGAATGGGGATTGACCGTGGATATTCAGCCGCCGGACTATGAGACCCGCATGGCGATCCTTCGTAAGAAGGAGGACATGGAAGGCTATAATATAGATAATGAAGTGATCAAATACATCGCCACCAATATCCGGTCCAATATCCGCGAACTGGAAGGGGCCCTGACGAAGATCGTCGCTCTTTCCAAACTGGAGACAAACAAAGATATCGACATCGCATTGGCGGAGGAAGCTCTGAAAGATATTATTTCGCCCAACTCGGAGCGAAAGATTACTTCAGAACTGATTATCCAGACGGTAGCGGATCATTTCGGCATCACGACCCTGGATATTTCCTCGCAAAAGCGCAACAAGGAAATCGCCTATCCGAGACAGATCGCCATGTATCTGTGCCAGAATATGACCGGCGACTCCCTGCAGGTCATAGGACGCTACCTTGGGGGAAGGGACCATACCACAATCATTCACGGCCGAGATAAGATAGCCAAGGAGATCAAAACCAATGCCTCCGTGGCTAACACCATAGATGTCCTGAAAAAGAAACTCAGTTCACAGTAATATGTGGATAACTCGTCAAAAAGCTGTGGATAAAGTTGATAACTTTTGATACAATTTTGACTGTGTGCAAAAACCGGAAGTTATCCCGGACGTCAGGGAAGCTTTTCCACCTCCCGGCGCATCCGTCCATTCCAGTAAAAACAAGGGATTGCGGGGTTTTACACAAATCCACGCTCCCTACTAAGAATGCTTCTTAAACTTACTTAAATATATTATTTTTATATCACCATCAAGCAGGAAAGGAAGTTATCAACCATTATGAAGCTGACATTTCAAAAAGATGATTTACTGAATGCGATCAATATTGTATTGAAAGCAGTGTCGTCCAAGACAACCATGCCGATCCTGGAGTGCATCCTGATCGACGCCACGGACCAGCAGATCAAACTGACGGCTAACGATACAGAACTGGGCATTGAGACGAAAGTTGACGGAACGATCGTAGAGGAAGGAAAAATCGCTCTGAACGCCAAGTTATTTTCGGAAATTATACGCAAATTTTCCGGCGGCGATTCTTTGGTCATGATTGAATCGGATGATCGTTTCAATACGGTGCTTTCCTGCGATAATTCCGTGTTCCGGATTCAGGGACGGGATGGGGAGGAATTTTCTTATCTTCCTTATATTGAGAGGGAAAATTATATCTGCATCTCCCAGTTTTCGCTGCGGGAGGTCATCGGGCAGACGTTATTCTCCATTTCGCCCAATGACAGCAATAAGATGATGACCGGCGAACTGTTCCAGGTTCATGCGGATATGCTGAAAGTGGTTTCCCTGGACGGTCACCGCATGTCGATCCGCAACGTGAGATTAAAAGATTTTTACGATGATTTAAAAGTCATCGTTCCTGGCAAGACTTTAAGTGAGATTAGCAAGATCCTGAGCGGGGATAACGAAAAGGAGGTTCTGGTCTATTTCAGCAAGAACCATATTCTGTTCGAATTTGACGACACAACGGTGGTTTCCCGCCTCATTGACGGGGAATATTTCCGGATCGAACAGATGCTTTCCAGCGATTATAATACGAAAGTTACGATCAATAAGAGGGAGTTCCTGGATTGTATCGATCGGGCCAGCATTCTGATCAGGGAAAATGATAAAAAACCGATTATTCTGAATATTTTGGATAATGTCATGCAGATTAAGATGAATTCCAGCTTCGGTACCATGAATGCGGAGGTATTGATCAAAAAATCAGGAAAAGATCTGATGATCGGATTCAATCCGAAGTTCCTCATCGACGCTCTGCGCATCATTGATGATGAAGAAGTGAATCTGTATCTGATGAATCCGAAGTCTCCGTGTTTCATCAAGGACGACGACGAGAATTACATTTATCTGATCCTGCCTGTGAATTTTAACGCTGCGTCTGTTTGATGATGAAAAGCGTCCTCGGTTCCGGGGACGTTTAAGAGGGGAATATTTATGGAAATCGTTAAATTACGCGAGGAATATATCCGGCTGGGCCAGGCCTTGAAAGCGGCCGGGCTGGCGGAAAGCGGCGTGGATGCCAAATACGCGATTTTAGATGGCAAGGTATCGGTAAACGGTCAGGTGGAATATCAGAGAGGCAAGAAGCTGAAAGCGGGAGATCTGGTGCAGTATGGCGGGGAAACCATCCGAATTGAGGCGTAAGCCATGATGATCGAATCCATAGAACTTCAAAATTACCGCAATTATGAACAGTTACATATGGATTTCAGTCCCGGTACCAATCTTCTCTATGGGGACAACGCCCAGGGAAAGACCAATATTCTGGAGGCCGTCTATGTCTGCTGCACCTCCAGGTCGCACCGGGGGAGCAAGGACAGGGAGATCATTCGTTTTAACAGTGAGGAAGCGCATATTAAGATGTATGTGCGGAAAAAGGATGTGCCGTACCGGATCGATATGCACCTGAAAAAGAATAAGGCCAAGGGTGCGGCGGTCAACGGGGTCCCGATCCGGAAGGCCAGCGAGCTTTTCGGAATCCTGAATGTGGTGTTCTTCTCGCCGGAGGATCTCAATATCATAAAGAATGGTCCTGCGGAAAGACGGCGGTTTGTGGATATGGAGCTTTGTCAGCTGAACCGTTTGTATGTCCACGCATTGATCCAGTACAATAAGGTGCTCCAGCAGAGAAATAAACTCCTGAAAGAGCTTATGTTTCATCCTGATTATGAGAGTACCCTGGACGTGTGGGATATGCAGCTTTTTCAGTATGGAAGCCAGGTGATCCGGTACAGGCGGGAATTTATAGAACAGCTGAACCGAATTATTTTCGGAATCCATAAGGAGCTGTCCGGCGGAAAGGAAAATCTGGAGGTTCTGTACGAACCGAATACGGAGATTGTCCAGATGGAAGCCGCCCTGAACCGGAACAGGGAGATGGATATCAGGCTGAAAACCACGACGGCAGGACCCCATCGCGATGATTTGAGTTTTATGGTGAATGGCATTGACATTCGGAAGTTCGGTTCCCAGGGGCAGCAGAGAACGGCGGCGCTTTCCCTGAAGCTGGCGGAGATTGAGCTGGTGAAGTATATAACGAAAGATTACCCGGTGCTTCTTCTGGACGACGTATTGTCAGAACTGGACGGAAGCCGGCAGGAGCATCTTTTGGAGGGGATCGACCATATCCAGACCATGATCACCTGCACGGGCCTGGAAGATTTTTTGAATTACAGTTTTCGGATTGATAAAATTTTTAAGGTGGTAGAAGGCACGGTAACAAGCGAAAAGGAATAGGAGGCTATTGAAATGAGTGCTGAATACGGAGCAGATCAAATCCAGATTCTGGAGGGACTGGAAGCCGTAAGAAAGAGACCCGGCATGTATATCGGGAGTACCTCATCCAGAGGGCTTCATCATCTTGTCTATGAGATTGTGGATAATTCAGTTGACGAGGCGCTGGCCGGATTCTGTACGGAGATCGATGTTCAGATCAATCAGGATAATTCTATCACAGTTATAGATAACGGGCGCGGTATCCCGGTGGGGATCCAGAAAAAAGCCGGGCTTCCCGCGGTAGAGGTTGTGTTTACGGTGCTGCATGCCGGCGGAAAATTCGGCGGCGGCGGATATAAGGTTTCCGGCGGCCTGCACGGCGTAGGAGCTTCAGTGGTGAACGCACTTTCCGAATGGTTGGAAGTTACGATTTACCAGGAAGGGAAAATGTACCATCAGCGTTACGAGCGCGGCAAAGTGGCTTCCCCGCTGCAGATTATCGGGGAATGTCCCGCGGATAAACATGGAACCAGGGTGGATTTTCTGCCGGACAAAGAGATTTTCGAAGAAACGGTTTTTGATTATGAAACGCTTCGGATCCGCCTGCAGGAAACGGCGTTCCTGACCAAAGCCCTGAAAATCACTCTCAGAGACGACAGGGAGGAAAAGATAGAGAAAACCTTCCACTATGAGGGCGGCATCCAGGAATTTGTCACGTATCTGAACAAAGGGAAAGCGCCTCTTTACGAAAAAGTGATTTACTGTGAAGGAACCAGAGAGAATGTCTACGTGGAAGTGGCAATGCAGCACAATGATTCCTACACGGAGAATATATACACGTTTGTTAATAATATTAACACGCCGGAGGGCGGCACCCATTTGACCGGGTTTAAGAACGCTCTGACGAAAATTTTCAATGATTATGCCAGAAAGAGCAAGCTTTTAAAAGACAGCGAACCGTCTTTGAGCGGCGAGGATATCCGCGAGGGTCTGACCGCTATCATCAGCGTAAAGATCGAGGAGCCGCAGTTTGAGGGGCAGACGAAGCAGAAGCTGGGCAACAGCGAGGCCAGAGTCGCGGTGGATTCGGTGGTCAGCGAGCAGCTGACGTATTTTCTGGAGCAGAATCCCACAGTCGCCAAGGCCATGTGTGAGAAATCCATACTGGCGCAGCGGGCCAGGGCGGCGGCGAGAAAAGCGCGCGAGCTGACCAGAAGGAAAACCGCTCTGGAAGGGATGGCGCTGCCCGGCAAGCTGGCAGACTGCTCCAACAAAGATCCGGAAAAATGCGAAATTTATATCGTCGAGGGAGATTCCGCAGGCGGATCCGCCAAATCGGCCCGCGTCAGGGACACCCAGGCGATCCTTCCCTTGCGCGGAAAGATTCTGAACGTGGAAAAGGCCAGGATGGACAAAGTTTACGCCAACGCGGAGATCAAGGCCATGATCACGGCGTTCGGGACCGGTATCCACGAAGATTTTGATATTACAAAGCTGCGCTACCATAAGATCATCATTATGACGGATGCGGATGTGGACGGCGCCCATATCAGCACGCTGCTTCTGACGTTTTTGTACCGTTTTATGCCGGAACTGATCAAACAGGGGCATGTGTATCTGGCGCAGCCGCCTCTTTATAAAATAGAGAAAAATAAAAAAATCTGGTACGCCTACAGCGATCCGGAACTGAATTCGATCCTGGAGGAGATAGGCCGCGACAATAACAATAAGATCCAGCGCTATAAGGGTCTGGGAGAGATGGACGCGGAACAGCTTTGGGAGACGACCATGGATCCGGAGCGGCGTATTTTGCTCCGCGTCAATATGGACGACGACGTGGCCTCTGAGCTGGATCTGACATTTACGATCCTGATGGGCGATCAGGTGGAGCCCAGGCGCGAATTTATTGAGGCCAACGCGAAGAAAGTGCAGAATCTGGATATTTGCTGATTCGTGCATGAAAATGCGGGAGCTTTTGATTCGATAAGCAGAGTATACGACATCGGAGGGCATATATGGAACCGAATGTATTTGATAAAATACAAGATATAGATCTGAAAGAAACCATGGAAAGCTCTTACATCGATTATGCCATGAGCGTCATCGCTTCCAGGGCGCTGCCGGATGTAAGAGACGGTCTGAAGCCGGTTCAGAGGCGAGTCCTCTATTCCATGATCGAGCTGAATAACGGGCCGGACAAGCCTCACAGAAAATGCGCGCGTATCGTCGGTGATACCATGGGTAAATATCATCCTCATGGCGACAGTTCCATTTACGGGGCTTTGGTGAATATGGCCCAGGATTGGTCCACCCGTTACCCGTTGGTGGACGGTCACGGCAATTTCGGCTCTGTGGACGGCGACGGTCAGGCCGCCATGCGTTATACGGAGGCCCGTCTCAGCAGGATTTCCATGGAGATGCTGGCGGATATCAACAAGGATACCGTGGATTTTGTGCCTAACTTCGACGATACGGAGAAAGAACCCGTAGTTCTGCCGTCCCGCTATCCGAACCTTTTATGCAACGGTACCTCCGGAATCGCCGTCGGTATGGCTACGAATATTCCTCCCCATAATCTGCGGGAGGTGGTCGGCGCAGTGGTGAAGATCATTGATAATAGGATCAATGAAAACCGGGACACCACGATTGAGGAAGTCATGGATATCGTCAAAGGGCCGGATTTCCCCACAGGCGCTACGATTTTGGGAAGGTCCGGCATCGAGGAAGCTTATCGCACCGGCCGCGGCAAGATCCGCGTCCGCTGCGTATCCGAGATTGAGTCCATGGCTAATGGGAAAAGCCGGATCATTGTGACGGAAATTCCGTTCCTGGTCAATAAGGCGCGCCTGATCGAAAAGATTGCAGAACTGGTCAAAGAAAAGCGCGTGGACGGTATCACCGATCTGCGGGATGAATCTGACCGTTCCGGTATGCGCATTGTGATCGAACTGCGCCGCGATGTGAATGCAAACGTGATTTTGAATCAGCTTTTGAAGCATACGCAGCTTCAGGATTCTTTCGGCGTGATCATGCTGGCACTGGTCGATAATCAGCCGAAAATTTTGAATCTTCTGGAAATGCTTAAGTATTATCTGGCGCATCAGGAAGAAGTGGTAACCCGCCGTACCAAATATGAGCTGAACAAAGCGGAGGAACGCGCCCATATTTTGGAGGGATTGCTGATCGCTCTTGATCATATTGACGAGGTGATACGGATCATCCGCGGCTCCCAGACGGTGCAGCTGGCGAAGCAGCAGCTGATGGATCGTTTTGGACTGAGCGACGCGCAGTCTCAGGCTATCGTAGATATGCGTCTGCGCGCTTTGACCGGTTTGGAGCGGGAGAAGCTGGAGGATGAATATAAGGAACTTCAGGCAAAGATCGCAGAATTGAGAGAAATCCTGGCGGACGAGAAAAAACTGCTGGGCGTGATCCGCAAAGAAATCCAGCTGATCTCCGATAAATACGGCGACGACAGGAGAACTTCCATCGGTTATGATGATTTTGATATGACCGCCGAAGATCTGATCCCAAATGACGAGACGGTTGTGACGATGACCCATTTTGGGTATATCAAGCGTATGCCCAAGGACACATTCCACAGCCAGAACCGGGGCGGAAAAGGTATTAAAGGGATCCAGACCATTGAAGAGGATTACGTAGAAGATCTGATCCTTACCAGAAACCATAACGATATTATGTTCTTTACCAATATGGGCCGGGTGTACCGCCTGAAAGCCTACGCGATACCGGAGGCCGGGCGCACGGCCAGAGGTATGGCCATCGTGAACCTGCTCCAGATGCTGCCTGATGAGAAAATCACGGCCATCGTATCCATGAAGGGGTATCCGGAAAACAGGTATCTGTTCATGGCGACCCGCAACGGCATGGTGAAGAAAACGCCGCTCAGAGAGTACGCCAATGTGCGCAAGACCGGTCTGCAGGCGATCGTTCTGAAGGAAAACGACGAACTGATCGAGGTTAAGATCACGGACGATACGAAAGATATTTTCATGATATCGAAGAAAGGGCAATGCATCCGCTTCCATGAGACAGACGTGCGCGTCATGGGCCGCGTATCCATGGGCGTCATGGGAATGCGTCTGAATCCGGGTGACGAAGTGATCGGCGTACAGATGGATACCCAGGGTGAAACGCTTCTGACCGTATCGGAAAAAGGAATGGGCAAGAGAACCAGTATAGACCGGTTCAGCCCGCAGAATCGAGCCGGCAAAGGCGTCCGCTGCTACAAGATCACGGATAAGACCGGCGATCTGGTAGGCGCGAAGATTGTTCAGGAAGATCATGACCTGATGATGATTACCAATGAGGGAATTGTGATCCGCATCAGCATCGACGATATTTCCGTCATCGGGCGGGACGCGTCAGGCGTGAAGCTGATGAACATTGAGAAGGACTCCGATACCCGTATCGTCAGTATCGCGAAGGTGAAGGACGATGAAAAAGACGCGCAGACGGACGTGACCGCGGCGGACGGAAGCACTCTGATCGATGAGCTGTTGGAGCGGGCCGAAGAAAATGATAATGATTTCGCCGGTTATCCGGAGGATGAAGATGAAACGGACTCGGATGATGAATCGTTTGATGAAGATTTGGACGGTGAAAATTCGGACGAAGAAGATTCAGAAGATGGGATAACGGATGATGATGACAGTGAGTTCTGATCTTCAGGCGGGCAGATGAATTTACATTTTAAGCGGACTTAGCGCCGGTCCAGACGGTGGATCCGGGAAACGTTTATTGCGTCGGTCCAGACATCAGATCCGGGAAAAACGCTTCTTGAGGATAAACTGGTGGATGAAGAATATAAAATGTGGATAATCATCCGGAAAAAATGAAATTATGTGGATAACGACAGAATTGTCCAGGAAAAGACCGGCGACCGGGATTCATTTCCGGCCGCCGGTCTTTCCTTACCAGTCTTTCCGTGTCTTTAGCATGACTCAATAAGCGTCATTCGACATTGATTTTTTTCGCGAAAATATATTGTGTCACCCAATAGAAAAATACGATCAGCGCGGCGGTGCAGAGGCAGGACAGAATGTTCCAGATATAGTTTCCGTAATTGACATATATATTGGCTGTTACATGCCTATTCGCATACGACGCGGAGGAGATCGTATATTTTAGTTTATTGTAGAAGAAGAATACCGTAAAAACAGCGGAAGACACATTCATGACGATCCGGATCCCTGTATATACGCCGATGGAAGTGATCAGCGGATGTTTGCCGTTTAAATGACCGATGGCCATGCTCGCAAAAAAGGTGAGCGTACCGCAGATCAGGGACAGAACCGTTGAAACTGCCGACAGAATAAGGTAAGAATGAGGAATTTCGCGGAATACAGGCGCAAAAAATTCCTTTATCTGCTCGACATTTATATGTCCCGCCATGAACATCAAAACCGAAACGATCGTGACGAGCATGGTCACACATTGCCAGAAAAAGGCAATCATCATCTTGGAGTTGAGAAGCTGCTTCGAAGATACGGGAAGCGTATGGGTCAGATACGATTCCTCTTTTATCATAGTTTTATAAAAGTCATAGATGATAAAAATCACCGTCATCAGGATGCAGGCGAACAGATAAAGGATAAACATAGCCGCATACATGGCGCTCAGGATGAACAGCAGGCTTATGGCGCCGCCTCCGGAAGTCTCCGGTTCTGCGGAAATAAACAATTCCAGCAGTCCTTTCGCAATCAGACTGGCCGTCACATAAACCAAAAGCATGGGAACAAACAGGCGCGAGGTGGCCGTTAAGTCTTTTTTCAGCAGTTTTTTCAGCATGCGAATACCTCCCTGAATAATTCGTCTACCGATTTCTGATATTGGTTTCGGATGTCGTCTACGGCAGAATGGATGGAAACCGTTCCGTTTTTCAGGAATACCGCTTCGTCCAGGATCCGTTCTACATCGGAAATCAAGTGGGTAGAGATCAAAATTGTACCGCTTTCATTGTAATTGGTCAAAATAGTCTGAAGAATGTAATCTCTGGCGGCCGGATCCACGCCCCCGATCGGCTCATCCAGCAGATACAGATCCGCACTGCGGCTCATGGTCAGGATCAGAATGACTTTTTCCCGATTTCCTTTGGAGAGCGTTTTCAGCTTCTGTTCGGGGTCAATCTGTAAGCGGTTCAACATTTCACAGGCTTTGACGCGGTCAAAATTTTCGTAAAAATCATGAAACAGATCAATTACCTGGGAAACGCTCATCCAGCCGCTTAAGTAATCTTTGTCCGGAAGATAGGAGACCTTTGATTTTGTCAGGGGGCCTATCCTTTCTCCGCATATGGTCAGCGTCCCTGACGTGGAGGTCAGTAAACCGGCGGCCAGCTTGATCAGCGTGGTTTTGCCGCTGCCGTTCGGCCCTAAGAGCCCGACGATCCGTCCGGGTTCCAGAGTAAGGTTGATATCGGACAGTGCCGCTTTTGCGCCGTAATGTTTGGTGATGTGGCTGCATTCAAAAACCGGCGTCATTTTGTTCACTCCTTTCTGATGAAAAATCCATGGTTATTTCTTTTCTGCGTCAGAATCAGAAACATTCTGATCTGCATTTTCTGAAGAATCGATGGTATTTATAATTTCCGTTACTTGTTCCGGACCGTATCCGAGCTGTTTCATTTCCTGAAGAAATACGCCGGTTTTTTCCCGCGCGATGGTTCGTTTGGCCGAAGCGATCAAATCTGAATCTTCTGTGACATAACGTCCCGAAGTGCGCTGCGCGTAGATCAGTCCGGTGCGTTCCAGTTCCGTAAGCGCGCGCTGCATCGTATTGGGATTGACGGCGGCTTCTGAAGCCAGGTCGCGGACAGACGGCAGTTTCTCTCCCGGCGCGTAGCGGCCTGATACGATCTGCAGGCGTATCATCTCCAGAAGCTGCGAGTAAATAGGTCTTCCGGGATCAAAATTCCATGGCATGTAAACGCCTCCTTCCTGAATAAATTTAAAATTATATTATTGTATTAATTACTTAATACAAGCATACAATAGAATCGAATCCTTGTCAAGAGGATTTTTATCTTTTTCTTGAAAATATTCTTCTGATTTCTTGATTTCACAGTAAAATTATCTTATGATTAAATATAGAAAACAGCGGTATACGGCGGGAGGTGCGGGATTGAGGACAATACAGGCGGATGTGATCACAAAGAATATAAGAGAAATGTGTATAGAAGCGAATCATTTTCTGTCAGACGATATGCGGCAGGTATTTGAAAACGCGGTGGAGACGGAAAATTCCGTTCTTGGAAAACAGATTCTTCTGCAGTTAAAAGAGAATCTGAAGATCGCAGGGGAAGATATGATCCCGATTTGTCAGGATACAGGGATGGCCGTGATCTTTTTAAAAATCGGACAGGACGTACATATTGAAGGAGGTTCTCTGAAAGCCGCGGTTGACGAGGGAGTGCGCCAGGGATATACGGATGGTTATCTGCGAAAATCTGTGGTAAGCGATCCGATTGAGAGAATCAATACGAATGATAATACTCCGGCAGTTCTCCATATAGAGATTGTGGACGGAGATCAGATAGAAATCACGGTGGCCCCGAAAGGATTCGGAAGCGAAAATATGAGCCGCATTTTCATGCTGAAGCCCGCGGATGGTATCGAAGGCGTAAAAGACGCGATCCTGACCGCTGTTCGGGACGCTGGTCCGAACGCCTGTCCGCCGATGATAGTAGGCGTAGGAATAGGGGGTACTTTTGAAAAATGCGCGTTGATGGCGAAGCACGCGCTGACCAGGAATGTCACAAAAGGTTCGCCGGTTCCTTACGTATATGCGCTGGAACAGGAAATGCTTCAGAAAATCAACGCTTTGGGCATTGGTCCCGGAGGTTTGGGCGGCGCGGTTACGGCACTGGCGGTAAATATTGAAACTTATCCAACGCATATCGCGGGACTTCCGGTGGCAGTGAATATCTGTTGTCATGTGAACCGGCATGTGCGGCGGGTGATATGAGAGAATAGCCGGGAAAATATCACAATAAAATATGCTTTTTAAAAATATATACTTAATTATTATAGAAGCGCAGACAGAATGCAAATACATGAATACTCGGGAGATTTAATATGGAAAAGAAAATAGCGGCCCCGATCAGCCGGGAAGAAGCTGCGGATCTGCATATCGGCGATTATGTTCTGATTACGGGAACCATTTATACAGCCAGAGACGCCGCACATAAAAGAATGCAGGAAGCGCTGGATCGGGGAGAAAAACTGCCTTTTGATCTGAAAGGAAATGTGATTTATTATATGGGACCGTCTCCTGCCCGAAAAGGCCGTCCAATTGGCTCCGCCGGACCGACCACAGCCAGCCGTATGGACCGGTATACGCCGGCGCTTCTGGATCTGGGGATGGGAGCGATGATAGGAAAGGGAAGAAGAAGTGCCGCGGTGAAAGAAGCGATCGTCCGAAACGGGTCCGTTTATTTTGCCGCAGTTGGCGGCGCGGGGGCATTGCTTTCCAAACGGATTTTATCCAGCGAGGTGATTGCTTATGAAGACCTGGGGACGGAAGCCATACGAAAACTGGAAGTAGAAAATTTCCCGGTAATCGTGGTAATTGACAGTCAGGGAAATGATCTGTATGAAATCGTGGAAAAACAGATCGATTAATTCGGATAAAATTCAGAAAAATAACAGAAATATGGAGTGATGAACATGAAAAGAATTATTCTCATGGTACTTACCAATATATGGATGGTGCCCTACTGGTTTATCGGAATTGTCCGGAGAGGCAATCATAGGGAACGGTATTCAGACGAAGAATGCTGCGAGTTTATTAAAAAGATCGTTCGCGCAGTCAATAAGAGAGGGAGAGTCCAGCTGACTGTCTCCGGCGTGGAAAAGCTTCCGGAAAAAAATGGTTTTATCATGTTCCCAAATCACCAGGGAATGTTTGATATGCTGGCTATTTTTGAGGCTTGTCCGAAACCGTTGAGCGTGATCGTGAAAAAAGAGGCGGAAAATCTGATCCTGGTGAAGCAGGTCGTACGCATGATGGACGGCATGTATATGGACCGGTCTGATATTCGCTCTTCTCTCCAGATTATAAATACCATGAGCGAAAGAGCGAAAGAAGGAAAAAATTTTGTGATTTTTGCGGAAGGAACCCGGAGCCGCAACGGCAACGAGATACAGGAATTTAAGGCCGGGAGCTTTAAAAGCGCCGTGAACGCCGGATGCCCGATTGTACCGGTTGCTCTGATCGACAGTTTCAAACCTTTTGATCTTCCTTCTATTGAGAAGGTAAATGTGCAGGTTCACTTTTTGGATCCTATCTATCCGGAACAATATGTTGGGCTCAAAACAAGAGAAATAGCACATATTGTGCAGGAAAGAATAAGAAATGAAATTCAGTCAAAATTAGAAAAAAATAATTAAAAAGGGATTGACAATCAGTGGTATTTTGTGTATAATTGTAGAGCGTCTGAAAACAGAGATGTTTCAAAGACCAATCATAACGGAATAATGGAAATTTGAACTACGGAGAAATACTCAAGAGGCCGAAGAGGCGCCCCTGCTAAGGGTGTAGGTCGGGTAACCGGCGCGAGGGTTCAAATCCCTCTTTCTCCGCTCTTCTTTCCAGAGTTCCTGATGATTGTTTTTTTGCCCTCTTTTTGAGAGTCGAAAAAAGTTTTAAAAAGTTGTTGACAAAGCGAAAATGATGTGTTATCATCGAGAAGTTGTCGCGGTAAGCAGCAACGAAGCACCTTGACAATCAAAGACAGAACAGTATGCAAGACCCTGAAGATTCCG
>CANQUA010000104.1 GCA_947626915.1 uncultured Lachnospiraceae bacterium | reverse complement strand
CTGATCATGGGGAACGTGATCTTCCAGAAATTCTCCCAGGCCGTCGCGCCCTCGATGCTGGACGCCTCGTAGAGGGACGGGCTGATGGACTGGAGTCCCGCCAGGAAGATCAGGATCTGCACGCCGCTGGCTACGACGATATCGTAAATGCCGGTCACCGCGTCGGACAGAAACCCGATCACGCTCTGCGGCAGGCTCGTGTACTCGGACAGGAACACCGCCATATTCAGGAATGACGCCATATCGTCCGCGTTCTCGCCGGTGGTGCTCAGCGTCTGCAGCAGCAGGTCGGAGTTCTCCAGCCCCATGATCACGCCGGAGGTCAGGATCACCGGGAAGAAGAATACGCTTCTGGCAATGGCTCTGCCGTGGAACTTCTGGTTGATCAGCGTCGCCGCGAAGAAGCTGAAGATCAGCACCAGCGGAACCCTCGTCGCCATCTGTCCGATGCTGGACAGAAGCTCCAGGTTGAAATCCGGGTCGATGGTCAGGGCCCGCAGGTAATGCTCCAATCCGTTGTCAGCCGCCGGAGTCAGCACATACCCGGTGCTCGACACCTCCATATTGGAGAAGCTGAACCGGATCGATTCCACGATCAGCGGAAGGAAGATCCCAAAGAAACCGATCAGGAACGGCAGGATGAAAAGCACGCCCGCCACAGCCTCTTTCCCCGTCAGGGTCAGTCTCATTTTTCCGTTTCGTTTCTTGAAGTAATTCACTTAATCACTCCCTTTCCGAACTGCGAAGTCTCTGGCGCCGATACTCACGCCATCCACCGTCGCCGGCGTCTTGTCATAGTTTACATACACGCAGGTCCCGTCCTCATAGGTAGTCTTCGCAACCTTGCCGGTGCGCTCGTGATCCACGATCCGCTGCGCGCCCAGGCCGGAAAGCGCTTCCTGCACTCTCTGATAATCCGCGGCGGCCTGATCGATCCAGCTGGCGTAATTCACGGAGTACAGATAATCGAAGTCCGTCTCGTTCAGCAGCGAATTGTCTCCGTAGATCCACTGATAATGCAGTCCCGCGCCGCTCTCCAGGCTCTTCAGGAACGTGGTCCTGTAATCGTCCGCCATGTTGATGGCCTCTCCCGCGTAGGGGATATAGCCGTGAATGACCATCTCGTAGAACGGAACGTCCTCGTCCAGGATCTGATAGCCGTTGGAGCTCTGAGGAACATTCATCATATAGTCTGTGTACTTCCATGTGTAATCGTTTCCGTTGTCTCCCAGGAGCGCGTCCGTCTGCCCCTCCAGCTTCTCAAAGCTCTGCTGGTAGCGGCTCACGGCCATCTGGCGGTCCGTGTAGCGGCTTTCCAGGAAATCAGAGTACAGGTAATTGCTTACGCTGCCCAGATTCAGCTTCCTGATATCGTATTTGGCGGTCCCGTCCAGGATCCCGTCCGTCACCTGGTCCGCAAAATAGGGGCTGATCAGATCCGCCAGCTTCTCATCCATCGAGTTGTCCGCGAAGAAATAGCTGTTGACCTCGATGCTCTTATGGTCGAAATAGCTGGGAGCGTACTTCATTGTGGAGTAGCCGTCCATCATCTTGTCTTTATAGACGTACTGCATTTCCACGGTCATAAACGCGTCGATTCCCATTGCGGCCATATCCGACTGGAACTGCTTCGCCGACACGCCGCCTTTCTGCAGGGAGCTGACCACTTTCTGCCGCATGCCGGAGGTCCCGTGCAATCCCTCGTTGGCCCAGCCGGAGAACACAACCTTCTGGTCCTCCACGCCCATGCTCCTGAGCTGCTCCGAAATCTGCTCCGCCTGGGCGAATGTGGTCAAAGGCTCGACGGCGTCATATTTCATCCCCAGGATCGTCTTGTATTTGTTAATCGCTCCGATATACTCCACGAAGAACGGAATCTCCGTCTCCTGCGACCGGGTCAGAACGCCCCGCTCTTCCAGGTACGTCCGGTAACAGGCGGCCATTCCCGGATAATCCGCATCTTCCCCGGTCAGGAACGAGTACCGCAGCTTATAGGTCCCCTCGAAGACCGGTGCGCTGTAAAGCTGATACCCGTTGGCTCCTACCATGTCGCTTAAGGAGGCCTGGCCGTACTGCAGGAACTGGAATCCGGAATATACCTGGTTATAGGATGTGGTCCTGCCGGAGATATCGGCCGCCACATTGGCGTATGCCGCGCCCTCCTCGATGACCGCAAACAGCGCCTGGTCCTCCGATTTCACGCCGAAGACCGGCATCTTGACCGTCAGGCTCGGATCGATCTCCGATTTGGTGTTCACCAGCACCTGCCTGGATTCGTCCTGCCCGTAGACCAGGGCCGAATAGGAGGAATAGGTGGTCTTTCCGTTGTTCAGGTAGATCAGGGAGCCGCTGCCGTCCGGTACGAACAGATAGCCCTCGGAAGCGTTGGTCGCCCCGAAATAGGGAAGCACGTCGATATGGACCGGATAGAACGCGTCGTTGTATTCCACCAGCGACGGGTCCAGGGTCACGACCAGGTTCCTTCCCTCCAGCTGGTACGTCAGCGGGACGATGAACCACGGGTCGGTATTCTCCGCTTCCCCGATGCCGCTCTCCAGCACGTCCTTCTCAAATTCCTCCTGCGTATACCCGGCGTTTACGAAGTATTCCTCCATATCCTCCTTCAGGTAATCCCGGACGCCGCCGCGGAGCACATAAAAGTTCGTGGTGAAACCGGGGTACGTCTCGATGTAGGTCGCGATCTCCTCGCTGCCCGTCGGATTCGCCAGGTCCACGTACACGTAATTTCGGTTGACGCGCTTCTGGTCGCCGGAATCCATCTGATCATAATAGTACAGGTACCGTTCCTCGGAAATCGCATCCGGCAAAAGCAGGGTGCCGACCGCCGCTCCGATGGTGTAGGTAATGGTCACGCCGTTCTCGATCTCCTCGATCTCAAACTGCTCATCCTGGATACTGTCGTTGTAATTGTCCATCGTGCTGGACTGCACGTTCTCGTTGTAATACTGGATCTGGAGCTGGCTCTTCAGCAGCCTCTGATAATAGGCGGACGCCGATTCGTCATTCTCCTGCGGATTCGTGTACCAGACCGCTCCGGTGGCATTGTCCACAACCGCCACCGCCGTCTCCTTCTCGTCCAGAAACAGCGTCAGGTACTCATTCTCCGCTACCTTCTTCATCCCTTTGGGCGCTTCCGCCGCCGCCTGCGCCGGAATCGCGGGCGCCGCACTCAGAAGCAAAGCGGCCGCCATACATAAAGCGCCTGTTCTTCTTATCTTCTTCATGTCAGCCCCTTCCTACCGGAACCGCAGTTCACGGTAAATCGTCATTACAAAGGTCAGCATCTGCTGAATCACGCTGAAAAACAGCAGGCCGATGAACATCAGGATCCCCATGGCCACGACGGTAATCACGCAGGTCACGATGGTTTTGGTGATCGAGTACTGATGAATGGTCATGGTGCCCAAAAAGATCAGAAGTCCGCTCCAGAGATAGCTGATCGTCCCCAGCACATAATAGAATGTGCCCTCATCCGCGGTGATCATGTGGCTCATCAGGACCATCGGCAGGCGGATCAGGATGATCGGCAGCAGCGCGTACCCGATGGCGGTCAGGATGTCCTTCATCCGGCCTTTGCCGTCCATCAGGGAGGTGGTGCACCAGTTGGCCACGCACCAGAGCACGTAAACCAGCAGGACCGTGATGATGTCCACGACCACGTTCAGATCCGACAGCCGGTTCATATTGAACAGGAAACCGGTGTTCTGCTTTTCGATGGTCAGCGTCAGGATCGTCAGAACCACGAACGTGAACGCCGCCGCCAGGCTGCCCTTATTCTCTCTGCGTATGCCCCAGAAACCGTCCAGGGGGTGGGTTATGACATAAAATCCATATTTTATCGTTTCGACATAAAGCATTTCACTTCACCTACCCATCTTCTGAATCTGAACACGTAGTACACGGCCAGAATGATCACGATGAGGATTCCGGCCGCCAGCATCGCCGTACCGAAATTGTTCTCCATCAGCTCTTTCCTGTAATAGAAGAACGCTTTCGTGTAATATTTGCGGCTGTTGCCGAGCCTGAAATATTCCATCGCCTGTTTATAGTTGCCTTCCGCCAGATAGGTCTTGCCTAATCCGATGTACGCCATCTCGTTGTTGGAGTTGCTGCGGATCACTTCCCGCCACTCGGCGTTGGAACCCTCCGAGTCGCCGATGTCGTTGAGCCGCAGGGCGTTCAGCAGGTGCCGCCCGTAATCGGTGATCTCAAACACCAGGATGCTGCCCAGCGTATTGTCCAGCACGTAGATCCTGCTCTCGCCGTCTCCCAAAGCCAGGGCCACGGGCCGCTGGACGTTGCCCTCCTTGCTGCCCTTTCTGCCGAACGCGAACAGGGAGTTGCCGTCGTAGTCATAGGCGAAGATCTTGCCGCCCGCGTTGTCCAGGATGAAGTAGCAGCCGTAATCGGTCGCCGCCACGTCCACGAAAGACGAGAAGCTCCGGCCGTTTAAGTCGCCGGTGATATCGTTGTTGCCCAGCCTCCGCAGCACGTCGGTGCCTGTCGGGTTCAGGCGGCGGACCATGTCGGCGCCCTGCAGATGATCTTCTTCGGACAGGTTGCTGATGGTAGCGTAGATGAAGTTTTCATCGTCCACAAAAATGTCGCTGTACTCGGTGGGGATAATGGTCTCCATCCTGGCCTGCTGGGCCTCGGTGGAGAAGTAATTCTTCCATATATATTCGAATGCGCTGACGCTGACCTCCGTGGCTCCCATGAAGCCCTGGAACTCGCCGTTTTTGTCAAATTCCACCAGGCCCATGTTGATGCCGTAGGCGATCACGTAGATCCGGTCGGAATGGTCCACCACCAGGCGGATCGGCGTGTAAGCCTG
>CANQUA010000103.1 GCA_947626915.1 uncultured Lachnospiraceae bacterium | reverse complement strand
TGACCAACCATCTGCGGGAAGATCGTGGAGCGGCGGGACCAGGTCTTGATAACCTGCTTCTGTCCCGAAGCGTTCATCTCGTCGATCTTTTTCAGAAGATGAGCGTCTGCAAATGGTCCTTTTTTAAGTGAACGTCCCATAAGGTATATCCTCCTTCAATTATTTAATGGTGCTGCCGTCACGTCTTCTTACGATCAGCTTGTTGGACTGCTTGTTCTTCTTCCTGGTCTTCAGACCCAGAGCGGGCTTGCCCCACGGAGTGGAGGGACCTGGACGTCCGATACCGGTCTTGCCTTCGCCGCCGCCGTGCGGATGGTCATTCGGGTTCATAACGGAACCGCGGACGGTCGGGCGGATGCCCATGTGACGTTTTCTGCCGGCTTTACCATAATTGATCAGGTTGTGATCGCCGTTGCCTACGACGCCGATGGTGGCGCGGCAATTAATCGGGACCATTCTCATCTCGCCGGAGGGGAGTCTTAAGGTGGCGTATTTGCCTTCCTTCGCCATCAGCTGAGCGGCGTTTCCGGCTGCGCGGACCATCTGGCCGCCCTTGCCCGGATACAGCTCAACATTGTGAATCTGGGCGCCGACCGGAATCTCGGAGAGCGGCAGGCAGTTGCCCAGTCTGGCTTCTGCGTGAGGCCCGCTGACTACTTTCATGCCGTCAGTCAGTCCGGCCGGAGCCAGAATATAGGATTTCTCGCCGTCTGCGTAGCAGATCAGGGCGATGTTGGCAGAACGGTTCGGATCGTACTCGATGCCGATCACGGTCGCCGGAATGCCATCCTTGGAATTTCTCTTAAAATCCACGATTCTGTATTTCGTGCGGTTGCCGCCGCCGTGATGACGAACCGTGATCTTGCCCTGGTTGTTGCGGCCGGCGTTCTTCTTCAAGGACTTGACCAATGATTTCTCCGGGGTCGTCTTGGTGACCTCGCTGAAATCGGAGCCGGTCATGTGTCTTCTGGAAGGTGTATATGGGCTATAGGTTTTAATTCCCATGATATGAAACTCCTTTCTTATCGGAAAACGCCTTCGCGCGTTTCCTTATTAGTGCCCGTCTTTTCAGGACATACAGGGATACCCGAAGGGTGTTTCCTTGTTAATGCCCGTTTCTCAGGGCATACAGGTATGCCCGAAGGGTGTTTCCTTGTTATCACGGCGCAGTATAAGGTTTGTTTTCACTGCCTGCCGTATATTCGTGTGAAGCAGCGGGCAGGGATCCCGTCGATCGCAGGCGGAACCTGCAGTCCGCTTAAGCGATCCCCGCGGATGCTGCGGGAGAACTTCCGGTCCGTATTACAGCCCGGAGAAGATCTCGATCTCTTTGCTGTCCTCGGTCAGCCATACGATGGCTTTCTTCGTGGCGGCCGTCTTTCCGGTGGTCATGCCGCGCCGTTTGTTCTTGCCGGGGATATTCAGGGTGTTGACTTTCTTCACCTTCGTGCCCGGGAACATTTTCTCAACGGCTTCCTTGATCATGGTCTTATTGGAATCCGGATGGACCAGGAACGTGTATTTCTTGCTCGCCATACCGTCCATGCTCTTCTCGCTGATGACCGGTTTCAATATAACGTCGTAATATCTGATGTCTGCCATTATGCGTACACCTCCTCAATCCCCGCAACAGCCGCCTTGGTCGCCACTACGGTGTTGTACTTCAGGATATCGTACACGTTGATCGTGTTGACATAAGCCAGCTTCACTTCCTGCAGATTCCTGGCGGAAAGGATCGTATTCTGATCCGGCGCATCCAGCACTACCAGAGCCTTGGATACGTTCAGGTTATCCATCACTGTCTTAAATTTCTTGGTCTTCGCCTCGTCGAACTTCATCTCGTCGACGACGATGAATTTGTTCTCATTCACGCGGCTGGTCAGAGCGGACTTAAGAGCCAGTCTCTTCTCTTTTTTGTTCAGCGTGATCGTGTAGTCCCTTGGCTTCGGTGCGAACACCACGCCGCCGCCCTTCCACTGGGGAGCTCTGGTGGAACCCTGTCTCGCATGGCCGGTTTCTTTCTGCCTCCAGGGCTTACGGCCGCCCCCGGATACCTCGCCGCGGGTCTTGGCGCTCTGCGTACCCTGACGCTTGTTGGCAAGCTGCGCGACTACTGCCATGTGTACCAGGTGCTCATGAACCTCTACGCCAAAGATCTCGTCATTCAGCTCCAGCGTGCCTACTTCCTTGCCTTCCATATTGTAAACAGATACGTTTGCCATCTGTGATTTCCTCCTTTCCTGTCAGCCCGTTATTTCGTGACCTTGACAGTCTCTTTCAGTGTTACCAATGACTTCTTCGGTCCGGGGACAGCGCCCTTCAGGAGAATCAGGTTGTTCTCTGCGTCAACTCTGACGATCTCCAGATTCTGGACGGTCACTCTCTTGTGGCCCATGTGACCGGGCATGCCTTTTCCCTTGAACACGCGGCCGGGAGTCGTGGCGGAACCATTGGAACCCTGATGACGATGGAACTTGGAGCCGTGAGCCATGGGGCCTCTGTGCTGGCCGAATCTCTTGATGGCGCCCTGATAGCCTTTGCCCTTGGAAATGGCCGTAGCGTCTACTTTGTCGCCTGCCGCGAAGATGTCCGCTTTGATCTCGTCTTTCACGGAGTAATCTTCCGCATTCTCCAGTTTCAGCTCGCGGATGTATCTCTTGTAGGAAACGCCCGCCTTGTCAAAATGGCCCTTTAACGGCTTATTGACCAGTTTTTCTCTCTTGTCCACAAAGCCGACCTGAACTGCCTTATAGCCGTCATTCTCCACGGTTTTCACCTGAAGAACGCTGCAGGGTCCGGCCTGAAGGACCGTTACCGGGATCAGAACTCCGTTTTCGCCGAAGATCTGGGTCATCCCGACCTTTGTTGCTAAAATCGCTTTCTTCATTCCTTTTACCTCCTGTTTTGTCTACAGCGGAACGCGATCGGACCGAAGTCCGGCGTTCATCCTAGAAACAGTCATATACGTGGAACACTATGACTCCGGCGGACCGGAGATGTTGATTCCCTGTTCAGGAACAAGTGTTGCTTCTATATAAACTATTCCGGGTTCTGAATTAACTGGGACCGCATTCGCCTTCCGGGGAAATGCGTCCGCTTCGCTGCGCCGGAGCGGGATGCGTGCGAAGGGCCTGGCCGGCTTGTCGGGCACTCCGCTTCGCTGGAATTACTTCGCTGCCTCCATTTAATACGGGAAACGCGAAGAGCCTGCCCCGCTTTATCGGGCACTCCGCTTCGCTGGAATTACTTCGCTGCCTCCATTTAATACGGGAAACGCGAACTCCGCTTCGCTCCGTTTGCGTAGCGCAAAATAACCTGGCGGTTATTTTGCTTTATTTTGTTTTCATCTTGATGTCGATATACACGCCGGCGGGCATCTCCAGCCTGGACAGAGCTTCCACCGTCTTCTGATTCGGAGCGGTGATATCGATCAGTCTCTTGTGAGTTCTCTGCTCGAACTGCTCGCGGGAGTCCTTGTCTTTGTGGACTGCGCGCAGGATCGTAACCACCTCTCTCTTGGTGG
>CANQUA010000102.1 GCA_947626915.1 uncultured Lachnospiraceae bacterium | reverse complement strand
CCCACGGCCTCTGCGTCCCGAACGCAGCGCTCTACCAAACTGAGCCACGCCTCGATACCTTTGGTAGTATAATACGGCCCGGAAAAATTGTCAATAGGTATTTTTTATTTTTTTTGAGACTTTTTTGGGGATGTTTTTTCGCCCTGCCGCCGCAGGGAGGGACGGCGGGCGACTGGGCGGCCGGTTTTCCTGTAATTTAGGATTGCCATATTCCGATTAAGGTGCTAATATAATAAGAACCGACAATTTGCTGCATAAGAATACAGAATGATAGTAGGAGGATTTACATGTTTCCGATATTAAAAGCTGAAAAGCTGGCGGATAAGATCTACCTGATGGATGTGAAAGCGCCGCGGGTTGCCGGATCCTGCCAGCCGGGCGAGTTTGTGATCGTGAGAACGGATGAGGCGGGGGAGCGGATTCCTCTGACCATCTGCGATTACGACCGGGAGGCCGGAACCGTCACCATCGTGATCCAGGTCGTGGGGGCGTCCACCCAGAGGATGTGCCGCCAGCAGGCGGGGGACGCGTTTGCGGATGTGGTG
Source organism: uncultured Lachnospiraceae bacterium (assembly GCA_947626915.1). Taxonomy (GTDB): domain Bacteria; phylum Bacillota; class Clostridia; order Lachnospirales; family Lachnospiraceae; genus UBA3402. Next base: position 3,134 of record CANQUA010000102.1, on the reverse strand, counting down.
GGCCCTCTGGGCAATCCGTCCGAATTTGTGAAGGAGGACCCGGAGGTTCTGAAGCAGAGAAAATATGTGTTTGTGGCAGGCGGTCTGGGTACCGCGCCGGTCTATCCCCAGGTGAAATGGCTCCACGAGCACGGGATCGCGGCCGATGTGATCGTAGGCGCGCGGAATAAAGAGATGATTATCCTGGAAGATGAGATGCGGGCCGTGGCGGGAAATCTTTACATAACGACCGACGACGGTTCTTATGTCCGCAAAGGCATGGGGACCGACGTGCTGCGGGAGCTGGTCGGGAAAGAGGGCCGTCATTACGACGTGTGCGTCGCCATCGGGCCCATGATTATGATGAAGTTTGTCTGCCTGCTGACGAAAGAACTGGGTATCCCCACGATCGTCAGCATGAACCCGATCATGGTGGACGGCACGGGCATGTGCGGGGCCTGCCGCCTGACCGTGGGCGGACAGGTGAAATTTGCCTGTGTGGACGGGCCGGAGTTCGACGGACATCTGGTGGATTTTAACGAGGCCATGAAGCGGCAGCAGATGTATAAGACCCAGGAGGGCCGGGCGACGTTAAAGCTGCAGGAGGGCGATACCCACCACGGCGGCTGCGGAAATTGCGGAGGTGACAGATGATGGATGTTTTGAAGAAAGTGCCTGTCCGTGAACAGGATCCGAGCGTGAGGGCCGCGAATTTTGACGAGGTCTGCCTGGGATATAATAAAGAGGAAGCCATGGCGGAAGCGTCCCGCTGCCTGAAGTGCAAAAACGCCCGCTGTATGGGAGGCTGTCCGGTTTCCATCAATATTCCCGGCTTCATCAAAGAGGTGGAGCAGGGCAATTTTGAGGCGGCCGCCAAAGTCATCGCCGAGGCGTCGGCGCTTCCCGCGGTCTGCGGGCGCGTCTGCCCCCAGGAGACCCAGTGCGAGGGAGTCTGTGTCCGCGGCGTCAAGGGAGAACCGATCTCCATCGGCAAGCTGGAGCGTTTCGTGGCGGACTGGTCCAGGGAGAACGGGTTTGTGCCGGAGACCCCCGAAAAAACCAACGGACATAAGGTGGCGGTCATTGGTTCCGGCCCGTCGGGACTGACCTGTGCCGGCGATCTGGCGAAGCTGGGCTATGAGGTGACGATTTTCGAGGCCCTGCACCAGCCGGGCGGCGTATTGAGTTACGGGATCCCGGAGTTCCGTCTGCCGAAAGACACGGTGGTGAAGACTGAGATCGAGAATGTGAAGAAGCTGGGCGTGAAGATCGAGACCGACGTGGTGATCGGAAAATCCGTGACCATTGACCAGCTTATGGATGAGGAAGGGTTTGAGGCCGTCTTTATCGGGTCCGGCGCGGGACTGCCCATGTTCATGGGGATCCCCGGCGAGAACGCCAACGGCGTCTTTTCCGCCAACGAGTACCTGACCCGGAGCAACCTGATGAAGGCGTTCCGCGACGATTACGATACGCCGATCGCGGCCGGAAAGAAGGTGGCCGTGGTCGGCGGCGGCAACGTGGCGATGGACGCGGCCAGGACGGCGCTGCGTCTGGGTGCCGACGTGCGTATCGTTTACCGCAGGAGCGAGGCGGAGCTTCCGGCCCGGGCGGAGGAAGTCCACCACGCGAAGGAAGAGGGGATTCAGTTTGAGTTGCTGACGAATCCGGTGGAGATCCTGACGGATGAAAACGGCTGGGTCCGCGGGATGCGCTGCATCCGCATGGAGTTGGGAGAGCCGGACGCGTCCGGCAGGCGCAGGCCGGTTCCCATCGAGGGCAGCGAGTTTGAGATGGAGCTGGATACGGTGATCATGTCCCTGGGCACTTCCCCGAACCCGCTGATCTCCGGCACGACGCAGGGCCTGGAGACCAACCGCAGGAAATGTATCGTGGCGGAGGAGTCTACCGGCCAGACCAGCCGGAAGGGCGTTTTCGCCGGCGGTGACGCGGTGACCGGGGCGGCTACGGTGATCCTGGCGATGGAAGCGGGACGCGCGGGGGCCAGAGGGATCCACGCGCATCTTTCCGGGAAATAAGAGGCGCCGGCTTCGCCTGCGGCCGTACAGTTCCGGAAACGGATGGAAGGATTGCCGGGTTCCTGCGCCGCCGCGCGGGCCGGCCGGAAACGTTATAAAATGATTACAGTTCAGCCGCCAATGTCATTAAGTTAGCACCAGCAGCATAAGGCTTTCCGCAGGAGATAAGGCAAAACGAGATGCCAGGCTTTCTCATGGGCCAATACTGGAGGTTGCAGACACATTTAAGGCATGCAGAATAGACAGATTTGCCATCTGCCTAAAAAAATGTTATAATGTAATAGATGCTTAAGCTGCCCTATAGATAAAGTAGCGTGGCCTGCGGAAATGGGCTGTCTGCAGTCTTGGGTATTGGCGTTCATTCCGTATGGGGATCAGCTCTTTCTGCAGCAGGGGCATCACGTTGTACCGGTCTTTCTCCGTGGTCAGACGGAGAAAGACCCTGCAAATATGTGCAGCCCTGGTGAAATTCACTTTGTACTCAAGTTTTGTTTCCTTCTTTTCGATGACAGCGCTGTTGACCAGCATTTCTGTCATGTTATACGCAATAAGGTTTGCCCATATTTCCTGTTTGACGTACTCTGGTTTGTAAGAATGGTAATTACTCAGGCCGATCGTATATTTCAGCTTACGAAACGAGGATTCAATGTCCCATCTCCGCCTGTAGAGGGTTTTGAGCCGTTCGGGAGGGAAGTCATCCTTTGGAAGTAAACGGTAGATAGTATGTACCTCGACTGTTAAGAGGAAGCATGGGATAATAGACTATATTTCTATTATGAAGTATCAAAAGTTTTGTTTCAACTTTTGATACCGCTATACGGAGGTAAGTCTATGAGTTCAGAAACAACTATGGTGGCAGAACACTACCGTCTCCAGGAATGGGCAGCACAGATCAGGGAATGCCAAAACCGCCCGGCAGGTATGAGTGTCGTCGACTGGTGCACCTGTCATGGCATTACGAAAACGAATTATTACTACAGGCTCCGGCGCGTAAGGAAAGCCTGCCTGGAAGATCTTCAGGGAAAGCACCCGCAGCAGTTGAGTATTCCGGGCTCCGTGACACCAGTGTCCGGCGTTTTGGAAACCGCCATTCCGGCAAATAGGAAACCTTGATTC
>CANQUA010000101.1 GCA_947626915.1 uncultured Lachnospiraceae bacterium | reverse complement strand
ACCGCAGTCCAGGCCCGGCAGGCGCTTGCAGAGCCGCTCCACCTGCTCCAGGCGGAAGAAGCTCTCCATCACGTTGTTGCCCAGGCGGAACACCGGCTCAAACTGGATATCCGTGGTCCAGGGCACGTATTCTTTCGCGGAATCGTCCATGTGGCGTCTGGCTACCGGCATGTATTTGCGGAGCCGTTTCAGCTTCACCTCCGCCACATAGGGGTTCTCCACCGTCAGCACGCCGCCGATGCAGCCGCCGTTGCAGGCGTTCAGCTCCACAAATTCCAGGTTTGTGAACTTCTGGTCCTCCAGATCCTCCAGCACCCGGATCACATTTTCGATCCCGTCGGCCGCCAGGTAGCTCTCGGTGAACAATCCGCTGGCCTCGCCGCCGCTGCTGCCCCAGCTGATGCCGATCTTGCCGGACGTACTGATCTCCTCCGCCTCCCCGCTGACCGCTTTCATGTAGGTCAGAAGCTGGGGGTACACATCCTTGATCGCCAGGACTTTGTCCACCTGGCTCTTCTCCGTCCCCAGAGGCGACTGCACATACGTCACTTTCGACGGGCACGGCGAGATAAAGATGATCCCGATCTTCTCCCTGGGAAGACCCGAATCCCGCATGGCTTTCTCCACCGCCATGCAGGCCGCCACCTCGATGGGCGGCTTGATCGGAAGCAGATGATCGATCAGGTTCGGGAACCGCACGCGGATCAGCCGCACCACAGACGGACAGGCCGTGCTGATCAGCGGCAGATCCCCCTGGTGCTGTCTGATATAAGACCGGGTCGCCTCCGACACGATCTCCGCTCCCGCGCTCACCTCGAACACGTCGTCAAACCCCATCAGCTTCAGCGCGTTCAGAACGATATTGACATCCTCCAGATTATTGAACTGGCTGTAAAGCGAAGGCGCCGGCAGCGCTACCGTATACTCATACTGCCGGATCACCTCCGGCTTGTCATAGGTGGCCGTTTTGGCATGGTACGGGCAGATCCGTATACATTCCCCGCAGTCGATGCAGAATTTGCTGTTGATCTGCGCCTTGCCGTTGCGCACCCGGATCGCCTGGGTCGGACACCTCTTGATGCAGTTGATGCACCCTTTGCACAGTTCCGGATTCAATCTCACCGAATGATAAAACTTATCCAAAGAATCACCCTCTCTAAATGCTTATTCTCCCTTCGCCGTTTCTCCGGGGGACACGCGCCGCGCCCGTCTCCGGGTCCTCCCCCGGCGCATCCCCGTCCGGCAATGCCCTCCTTATCCCCGTCGTTCACAGCAGGATCGTCAAATCTTCACGACCATCGTGATCGTCGTCCCCACTCCGATCACGGTATCGATCTTCATCTCATCGGTGTATTTTTTCATGTTCGGCAGTCCCATGCCGGCGCCGAAACCCAGCGACCGCACCTCGTCCGGCGCGGTGGACCAGCCCGCCTGCATGGCCTGCTCGATATCCGGGATCCCCGGTCCCTGGTCCGCCAGGATCATCAGGATCTGCTCCGGCGTGATCTCGACCGTGATCTTCCCGCCTCTGGCATGGATCACCATATTGATCTCGCCCTCGTACATGGCGATGGACACCTTGCGGATCGCGTCCGGCGGCATCCCGAGACGTTTTAATTTGTTCTTCACGTCGCTGCTCGCTTCGCCCGCCCTGGTAAAGTCCTCCGGTGAGATCTCATAGGTCAAACGAATCGCATCCGCCATCAGATCGCACCTCCGTGTAAGCCGGCCTGGTACAGAAGGCCGCAGGAAGAGAACATCCGGTGCCCGGTCTCCAGGACCACCAGATCACGCTCCGCCGCCATATCCAGGATCGTCTGGTCCGGCTTCTTGCCCCTCACAAAGATAATGCAGACGATATCCAGCATCTCCGCCGTCCGGATCACCTGCGGATTGCACAGGCCCGTCAGCAGGATCGAATGGTCTTTGGAAAAGGCCAGCACATCGCTCATCATATCGGAACCGCAGGCGCTGCTCACCTCCCGGTCCAGATGCTCCTCTCCTACCAAAACCCTGGCGCCCAGTATGTTCATCGCGTCTCTTACTGTCATATTCTCCTCCTTAATCCATGTTAAACGCCCGCAGGCGCGCCGTCCGGACATATGTTAGAAAAAGGGACCGTACCGCGCCCGCCGTTTATGTAATCTTCTACATATAGGATACCATCTTCGGACGAAATATTCAACATTTTTCACACCCGATCCCTCTAAAATAATTTTGCTTTTGTGCTATGTATTATTTTTTTAAATTCATTGGATTTTGGAAATATATTTTTGTAGATTTTTTGTCAATTACATGTTAAAATACAATCACATGTAAGGCATTACACTTATAGAGGAGGATTAAACATGGCTTGCAAGAAAGCAACAGTACCTTTCAACGGCACGCCGGAGCAGGAAGCTGCTCTCAAGGCGGTCATCGCCGAGCTGAAAGATACGAAGGGCGCCCTGATGCCCATTATGCAGAAGGCGCAGGAGATCTACGGCTATCTCCCGATCGAAGTCCAGACCATGATTTCCGACGAGACAGGGATTCCGCTGGAGAAGATCTACGGCGTAGCTACGTTCTACGCTCAGTTCGCGCTTCAGCCCAAAGGCAAATATCAGATTTCCGTCTGCCTTGGAACCGCCTGCTATGTGAAGGGGTCTGGCGCAGTTTATGACAAGATTCAGCAACTCTTAGGCATCTCCGACGGAGAATGTACCCCTGACGGGAAATTCTCGCTGGATTCCTGCCGCTGCGTAGGCGCATGCGGCCTTGCCCCCGTCATGATGATCAATGGCGAGGTTTACGGACGTCTGACTCCCGATCAGGTAGCGGGCATCCTGGCCAAGTATGAATAAGCGCAGGTAACCTCTTATGATGACAGAAATTTCCCTGAATATCCTGGATGTGGCTGAGAATTCCACGCGGGCCAAAGCGTCTCTGGTCGAAATCACGGTGGACGCCGATTTTTCGGCCGATCAGCTGACCGTCACCATTGCCGACAACGGCTGCGGCATGACGCCGGAGCAGGTGGAGCGGGTGACCGACCCGTTTTTCACCAGCCGCACCACCCGCAAGGTGGGCCTGGGCGTTCCGTTTTTCAAACTTGCCGCGGAAAGCACCGGCGGGAGTTTTTCCATCCAGTCCCAAGTGGGCGCAGGGACCACGGTCACGGCGGTTTTTATCCTCTCGCACATCGACCGTATGCCCCTGGGCGATATCAGCTCCACGATCCACACGCTGGTCGTTTACCATCCGGAGACCGATTTCGTTTACCGGTACCGCTACAACGGCCGGGAGTTTACGCTGGACACGAGGGAATTCAAAGAGATCCTGGGAGACGTTCCGTTTTCAGAACCGGAGGTATCGGCATACATACTTGACTTTCTGAATGAGAATAAACTTGAAACTGATGGAGGCGCTGTTTATTAAGCGCCGGATATGGAGGTAATGATGAAATCTCTTGCAGAATTAAAAGCGATCCGTGAGAAAATGCAGAGCCAGGTCAGCCTTCGCGGCGAGGATCATGACCACATCCGCGTGATGGTCGGCATGGCTACCTGCGGCATCGCGAGCGGTGCCCGCCCTGTCCTGACCACATTGTCCAACCTGGTCCAGGAGAAGAATCTGACCGACAAAATCGCGGTCACCCAGACCGGCTGCATCGGCCTGTGCCAGTACGAGCCCATCGTGGAAGTGATGGAGCCCGGCAAAGACAAGGTAACTTACATCAAGATGACCCCCGAGAAAGCGGAAGAAGTACTGGAAAGACATTTGATCGGCGGTCATGTGGTGGAGAAATACACCTTAAGTTCAGCAGACATCAAATAAGGAGGAACCCAGATGTATCGTTCACATGTATTGGTCTGCAGCGGAACAGGATGTACTTCCTCCGGAAGCCAGCAGATTATGGAAACCCTGAAGGAAGAGATCAAAAAGAATGGTCTCGATCAGGAAGTAGCCGTCGTCCAGACCGGCTGCCATGGACTCTGCGCGTTGGGCCCGATCATGATCATTTATCCCGACGCTACCTTCTACTCCATGGTGAAAAATGAAGATATCCCGGAGATCGTTTCCGAGCACCTGCTGAAGGGCCGTGTCGTCACCCGTCTTCTGTATCAGGAGACTGTCACCGACTCCGGCGTCAAGGCTCTGATCGACACCGATTTCTACAAAAAACAGCACCGTATCGCCCTTCGCAACTGCGGCGTGATCAACCCGGAAAACATCGAAGAGTACATCGGCACCGGCGGCTACCAGGCCCTGGGCAAGGTACTGACCGAGATGACGCCCGACGAGGTCATCCAGGTGCTTCTGGATTCCGGACTGCGCGGACGCGGCGGCGCCGGCTTCCCCACCGGCCTCAAGTGGAAATTCGCAAAGCAGAACGACGCTGACCAGAAGTACGTCTGCTGCAACGCCGACGAGGGCGACCCCGGCGCGTTCATGGACCGTTCCGTTCTGGAGGGCGACCC
>CANQUA010000100.1 GCA_947626915.1 uncultured Lachnospiraceae bacterium | reverse complement strand
TAAAGCGCCACCGAAAGATGGCTTGTTTGTTGTACGCGTAAAGTTATGGATACCCTCTACCTCTCATTTTCAATCTTTCCTCCCGCGTTCTTTCCCGCATCATAAACCGGTTCATGAACCCTGTGCGAGCAGTTCCTTCAGATCCCGGATCAGCCGCGTCACCCGCTCGTTCTCCCGCTTCATGCTGACCTGGTTCACAATGACCCGCGCCGACAGATCGCAGATCTCCTCCAGCACCGTCAGGCCGTTTTCACGCAGCGTGGAGCCGGTCTCGACGATATCGACGATCACCTCCGACAGGCCCACCAGCGGCGCCAGCTCGATCGAACCGTTCAGCTTGATGATCTCAACGGTCTGATGCTTTTTATTGTAAAAATAGTCCTTGGCGATGTTCGGATATTTCGTCGCCACCCGGATCAGTTCATGGTGCTTCAAAAGCTCCCCGGCGGATTCCGGCCCGCAGACGCACATGCGGCATTTCCCGAAGCCCAGGTCAATGACCTCATAAAGGCGGCGGCCTTCCTCCAGGATCGTGTCCTTGCCGCAGATGCCGATATCGGCCGCGCCGTATTCCACGTAAGTGGGCACATCGTTGGCTTTCGCCAGAAAGAACCGGATGCCCGTCTCTTCATTGGAGAAGATCAGCTTACGGGAATTTTTATCCTTCATTTCATCGCAGGTGATCCCGACCTGCTCTAAAAGCTCCAGCGTTCTAAAAGCCAGTCTGCCCTTTGTCAAGGCAATCGTCAGATAACTCATGGCTGCGTTCGCTTCCTCTCCGCTTTCTCAGTCCGTGTTTTCCTCCGGCGTCCAGACCTCTGTCCCGCCGCCGCTTACATACTCGATCCGCCCGATCCCGTTTTTCTTCGCAAAGTCCTTATAATCCTCCGCGTTCTTCCCGGCCTGGACCCGCATCAGGCAGACATTCTCTCCGCCCGCCCGAAGCTCGGCGGCGCGCCGGACCGCTTCCTGCCTCGCTTCGGCCTCATACAGTACCAGCCGGTGGGTGCAAGCGACGGCAATCTTTACCTTCTGCCGGGAAAGGGCCAGCATCAGCCGGTCGATGACGATGCCGAATCCCACCGCCGCCGCGTCTTTTCCGAACTGGCAGAGCAGCTTATCGTACCGGCCGCCGGTGACCACATATTCTCCGCTGCCGTAGGTATAGGCTTTAAAAATGATCCCGGTATAATACTGATACTTGCTCAGCATTCCCAGATCGCAGGACACATATTCCGCCAGGCCGTACTGCTCCAGAATCTCCTGGACCCGCTGCAGCCGCTCGATGGCCCGGCGGGAACGGTCGTTCCGGATCTTTTCCTTCAGCTCCTGGAGCATCTCAAAACCGCCGAACAGTTCCGGCAGCCGAAGAAATATCTCTTTCAGTTCCGCGGGCATCTGCCGGCGCGAAACCAGCTCCTCCACGCCGAAATGATTCTTATTCTCGATCAGCTCCCGCAGCGTCTCCTGGGTCTCCGCGTCCATGCCGGCTTCCTCCGCGAGGCCCCGGAAAAACTCCACCTGCCCCAGCTCTACCTGAAACTGGGTCAGCCCGGCCGTCTTCAGCGCGTCGATGACCATGGCGATGACCTCCGCGTCCGCGTCGACGGAACCGTCTCCGATCAGCTCCACTCCGGTCTGCGTGGTCTCCTTCAGACGCCCCTGGTAGCTGTTGTTATTGATGAAGGTCCGCTCCCGGTAGCAGAGCCGTACCGGCATCCCCTCGTCCATGAAATACTTGGCGTAGCATCTGGCGATCGCCGGCGTCATGTCCGGCCGCAGAACCAGCGTATTGTTGTCTCTGTCGAAAAATTTAAACATCTCCTGGGAGGTGACGCTGCCCCGTTCCTTGCTGAAAATATCGAAGAATTCAAAGGTCGGCGTCTCGATATCCTGATAGCCGTAGCGGTGAAACACCTTGCTGATCAGGCTCTGGACCGCCAGCTTCCTGGCGCACTCCCCATTGTATATGTCTCTCACGCCTTCCGGCGTATGCAAAAGACTCGCTGTCATATTCTCTCCCTGTATCGTGTCTCAGGATCGTATCCTGTCTGTGAACCCGGACGGCGGCCGCTGCCGGCGCCCTTCCCGCCCAAAGTCCGGCGCCCGGTCAGTCCGGGGTTTTCTTCCCGCAGTCTCCCGTGCATCCGTCGAAGCAGTAGGTGCACAGCTTACATTTCGGAAGGCCGATGGATTTCACCAGGTCGTCCAGCCTGTGATACCGGAGGGACGTAAAATTCTGCTGTCTGCGTATCTCCTCCAGCATGATCTCATAGCGTTCGCTCTCCGGATCCGCGTATTCCGCCAGCGTTTTCTCCGCGTTTTCTCCCTCGCGGGCCAAAATCACCCGGCGGGCGATCAGATCCAGATCCGACTTGGAGCGGGAGAAATTCAGGAACCTGCAGCCGTAAACCAGAGGCGGGCAGGCGGGCCGCACATGGACTTCCCTGGCTCCGCTCTGATACAAAAACTCTGTGGTTTCCCGCAGCTGGGTCCCCCGGACGATGGAATCGTCGATCAGCAGCAGTTTCTTATCCTCGATCAGCGCCCTGACCGGCAAAAGCTTCATCCTGGCGATCAGGTTGCGCTGGTTCTGGCTCACCGGCATGAACGACCGGGGCCAGGTAGGCGTGTATTTGATAAACGGCCTGGTAAACGGGATCTTGGACTCATTGGCGTAGCCGATGGCGTGGGCCGTGCCGGAATCCGGCACTCCCGCCACCATATCCGGATGGATCAGACCCGCGTCCCTGTCCCGCTTTGCCAGCATACTGCCGCAGCGGTAACGCATTTCCTCCACATTGATCCCCTCGTAGGAGGACGGCGGATAACCGTAGTATACCCAGAGGAAGGAACAGATCTGCATTTTTTCTCCGGGCGCGGCCAGCTGCTCGACCCCGTCCGGCGTGATCCGCACGATCTCTCCGGGGCCCAGCTCCCGTTCATCCGCATAGCCGAGATTCATGTAGGCGAAACTCTCCATGGAAACGCAGAACGCCCCGTCCTTTTTGCCGATCACTAACGGCGTCCTGCCCCACCGGTCCCTGGCCGCGTAGATCCCGTCGCTTTTCAGGACCAGCATGGTCATGGAACCGTCCACAATATCCTGCACATACCGGATGCCGTCCACAAGCGTGTCCCGGCGGCAGATCAGCGCCCCGATCAGCTCCGTCACATTGACCTGGCCGTTGGTCATCTCCTGGAAATGGGTATGGCGGTCGTCGTAGAGCTCCCGGATCAGCTGATCGAAATTGTTGACTTTCCCCACCGTCGCGATGGCGAAACTCCCCAGATGAGACTGGATAATGAGCGGCTGCGGCTCAAAGTCCGAAATGCAGGCAATGCCGAAGCATCCGGCCATTTCTTCTACGTCCCGCTCAAATTTGGTCCTGAACGGGGAATTTTCAATATTATGTATGGCCCGGTTGAATCCTTCCGCCGGCCCGTAGGTAGCCATGCCGCCCCGCCGGGTGCCAAGATGGGAATGATAATCGACGCCGTAAAATAACTCGTGGGTGCAGTTCTGTCTGGATGCGACCCCAAATAAACCTCCCATGTCTCCGTCTCCTTTTCAAAGAATCTATGGTTCCTTACGTCATAGAATCATAACATAAAAGCCTGTCACAATCAAGTCATAATCTGGCCATCCGAACCATTTGCGCAACCGTTCCGCCGCGCCGTTCGCAAAGCCGCGCTCACGCGCTCTCCTCCGCTGCGCGGCTGTCTTTGCTCATAAAATGGCGCTCCCTCAGCCGCCGGACATGATGGAAAATTCGTGCAGGCACGATTTCCCAGCATATCCGGCCGGCTGAACTGTTACCTATTTGCAAGAAACGCCGAAGCGTGGTATAATGGGAAAGCGGGCGGGACGGTCGGGGAAAGCGGACGGTCAGCCGCCTGCCCCATTATCTTATGAAAGGACCCAAGCATCATGAAATCCTCCAGCGAACTGCGCACACTGCTGCGCTCCATCGACCATAAGGGCTACCCGGCCTACAAATCCCTGGCCGGAAGCTATCAGTTCGGAACTTATACGCTTACCATCGACCACGTGCAGGGGGATCCTTTTGCGTCTCCTTCCAGTCTTCATATTGAACTTCTGCACCGGGACGCCGGATTTCCCGCCGCTTACTACGACCGGCCTTACGTCCGCGTTGCCCTGCAGGATTATCTGACCAGGCGGCTGGAAGAACAGTTCTCCGCCTTCAATTTCAAAGCCAAGGGCTCCGGCAAGAGCGGCCTGATCGCCATCAGCCGCTGCGGGCAGGAGGTCCTGGAACGGAGCGCCTGCCAGATCACGCCGCAAAGGATCATCGTCCGTTTCCATGTGGGGTTCCCGGCTTTCGGGCGCACGATCAACGCCGGGGAACTGGACCGGATCCTCTTTGATTTTCTGCCGCAATGCGTGGAAAGCGGCTGCTTTTACCGCCGGCAGGACCAGAAGCGCCTGAAAGCCGCTATTGACCTGGCCGAAGACCAGGAAGCGATCCGCGTCTACCTGCGGGAACACGATCTGGCCGCCTTCGTCGCCAACGGTTCCCTGCTGCCCAGAAAAAGCGGCGTCTCCGATCTGCCCATGGCCGGCAGCGTTCCCTTCGTCTCGCCGGCTTCCATGGAGATCGGCATTGCACTGCCCCACGCGGGCGAGGTGCGGGGCATGGCGGTCCGCCGCGGCATTACGCTGATCGTAGGCGGCGGCTATCACGGCAAATCCACGCTGCTGGAGGCGCTGCAGATGGGCGTCTACAACCATATTGCGGGAGACGGCCGGGAATATGTGATCACCGACGATACCGCCGTCAAGCTGCGCGCCGAGGACGGCCGCTCCATCCGCCAGGCGGACATTTCCCTGTTCATTCGCGATCTTCCCAACAAAAAGGATACGTCCTGTTTCTCCACCGAGGACGCCAGCGGCAGCACCTCCCAGGCGGCGGGCGTCGTGGAAGGCGTGGAAGCGGGCGCCAGACTGTTTCTGATCGACGAGGATACCTCCGCCACCAATTTCATGGTGCGGGACGAATTTATGCAGCAGGTAGTCAGCCGCAGCCAGGAACCGATCACGCCGTTTCTGGAGCGCGCCAGAGACCTGTATGAAAAAGCCGGCGTCTCCACGATCCTGGTGGCCGGAAGCTCCGGCGCGTTCTTCTATATCGCGGATACGATCCTGCAGATGGACTGCTACCGGCC
>CANQUA010000099.1 GCA_947626915.1 uncultured Lachnospiraceae bacterium | reverse complement strand
GCGAAGTTCTGCAACTGGGATCCCGCGCAGGATTCCATCGTGGACGGCGGAACCTTCTTCTATCACGATCCCACCGGTACAAACACCGAAGTGCCCATCATCTACGGCGACTATTACTTTATCGAAGCGATCATGAAGCTGAAGGGGAAGGAACTGTTTATCTGGTGATCGCGCGGCCCGTCTCTGCGGGAACAGTGCGAAAGAGAATAGAATTCGATGGAGGATAAGTATGAAGTATTCCAATGGAAATTATGATGGACCCAACGGGATGCACGGCGTCCCGGCGTGGCGCATCGTCGGATTTTCCCTGACGGACGCGTCGACCAACTGTTATCTTTTTATGATGTCCATGATCGCCTACTATCTGACCGGCTATGTCTGGGCGGGCGTAGTGCTGGCGGGTTCTTTCAGCATGATCATGCGTATCTTCGACGGCGTGACGGACCCGTTCGTGGGCATGGTCGTGGACCGTTTCAACAGCAAGCTGGGCAAGAACCGCCCGTTCATGTTCATCGGCAACATCACGATGTTCATTTCCAGTTTCCTGATGTTCCATCTGACGGTTCTGCTGCCGGAGGGCGGCGTCATCCGTCTGGTCTGGTTCTTCTTCATTAACGCAATCTACTATCTGGGCTACACCTGCCAGGCTATTATCGTTAAATCCGGTCAGACCTGCCTGACCAATGATCCCAGGCAGCGTCCGCTCTGCGGCGTGTCCATGGGCATTTTTAATACCATGGTCTTCGCTCTGGGACAGCTGTGGGTCTCCGGCACCCTGGCCCCCAAGTACGGTTCCATGGCGTCAGCCGGTCTTTTCCAGGAAATGCAGCTGGTTCTCGGGATCATTTCCTTCCTGCTGATGTGCATTTCCGCCTTCTCCCTGGCGCCCAAGGACAACAGCAAGTATTTCGGCCTGGGCAGCGGGGACAAGGTCACATTTAAAGACTACGCGGACGTGATCCTGCACAACCGCGCCATCCAGATGCTGGTGGTGGCGGCGTCCACCGACAAGCTGGCCCTTCAGGCCAAGACATCCACGATCACGCTGATCCTCTTCGGCATCGTGGCCGGAAATTACGCGGTTTCCGGACTGATGTCCACCTATACCTCTGTGGTCAGCATCCTGTTCCTGGTGATGGGTCTTGGCGTCATCGCCACGAGGATGGGCCAGAAGCGGGCCCTGGTAGTTGGTTCCCTCGGCGCGGTCGTCGGCAATATCCTGCTGGTGCTGCTCTGGTGGTTCGGCGACGCCACGACGTTAAGCCTTCCCGGCGACGGCGTGTTTGCCGGCCTCACCTTCTTCACCGTGGCGTTCTTTGTACTCCAGCTGTTTACCCAGGGAATGCAGCAGATCTCTTCCTCTGTCGTCATCACCATGACGGCGGACTGCGCGGACTACGAGACGTACCGTTCCGGCAAATACGTGCCGGGACTGATCGGCACGCTGTTCAGCTTTGTGGATAAGCTGGTGTCCAGCTTCGCCCCGCTCATTGCCAGCGTAATGCTTGCCGCCATCGGGTTTAAGACCGCAATGCCGGATCTGAATACGCCGCTGACGACGGAGCTTAAGGCGGTGGGAATCTTCCTTTCCTACGGTATGCTGATCATCTGCTGTGCGCTGAACCTGATCGCCATGAAGTTCTATCCGCTGGATAAGGCGAAGATGTCGGAGATTCAGGACGAGATCGCCGCGATCAAGGCGAAGGCTCAGGCGAGAGCCTAACGAAGCATTCTATTTTCCCTGGCGGTTCTTCCGGATTTTCTGAGCCGCCGGGGCGTTTCCATTCGACGAGAGGCTCATTTGTCGGGCAGCTCATAACATAAACAGGAGGTAAAATATGGTTGATTTCAGTTTGAAGGGCAAGGTTGCTCTTATCACCGGCGCTTCCTATGGCATCGGTTTTGCCATCGCGAAAGGCATGGCCGGTGCGGGCGCCACGATCGTATTTAATGACATTAAGCAGGAGCTTGTAGACAAAGGGCTGGCTGCTTACAGGGAGGCCGGCATCGAGGCCCACGGATATGTGGCCGATGTGACCAGTGAGGAAGCGGTCGGCGAACTGGTAAAGCGCGTCACTGAGGAAGTGGGGCATATCAATATTCTTGTGAACAACGCCGGCATCATCATGCGCATTCCCATGTGCGACATGACCGCGGCTCAGTTCCGCAAGGTGGTGGATATCGATCTGAACGGTCCGTTCATCATGTCCAAGGCCGTTATCCCCGATATGATCGAGCAGGGCGGCGGCAAGATCATCAATATCTGTTCCATGATGAGCGAGATGGGCCGCGAGACGGTCTCCGCTTACGCGGCGGCCAAGGGAGGGCTGAAGATGCTGACGAAAAATATCGCCTCCGAGTACGGCCAGTACAACATCCAGTGCAACGGCATAGGGCCCGGCTATATCGCTACGCCCCAGACAGCGCCGCTTCGGGAGCCTCAGCCCGACGGTTCCATGCATCCCTTTGACCAGTTCATCCGCGCCAAGACGCCCGCCAACCGCTGGGGAGAGGCTGAAGACCTGGCGGGCCCGGCGGTGTTCCTGGCAAGCTCTGCCTCTGATTTTGTCAATGGCCATATCCTCTATGTGGACGGCGGAATCCTGGCGTACATCGGAAGACAGCCGGCGGGGGAGTGAGCGATGGAATATATTGCGATCAAATTATACGGGCAGAGGGCGGGGATCCTGCTCTCCGCCTGCGCGCCGGGGCGTGTGAGCGCCGTTTATTACGGCGAGTACCAGCCGGGGGATCTGATCACCGTAGAGGTGGCGGAGCCGGGCGTTTACTGCATCGTTCAGTTTGAAGACACGATGCCGGAGGCATTTGTCTATGTCGCCCAGCGGCGCATCGTATTTCCCGTGCCGTTTGGAGAGAAGACGGCTCCGGTACCGTACAGCCCGAAAAGCTTTTCGGGCAGCTGCCATATCGTCCGCGCCCGGCTGGCTTCGCCGGAGGAGATTGCCGTCAGGCGCAATCTGGCCTTCAATCCCTATGACCATGAATTTTACGGCCAGGGGCCCATGGGAAACGGAAAGGACACAGGCTTTTATCCGCACGCCACATCGAATATCAAGGCGACAAGTCCGGGATTTGCGCCGCGCACGGCGATAGACGGCGTCCTGGAGAACAATGCCCATATGCTCTGGCCTTATCAGGCGTGGAGCAATAATCAGGATCCGTCCGCGGAGCTTTCGGTGGATTTCGGCCGCCCGGTGATAGTAGACGAACTGCGCCTGACGCTTCGCGCGGATTTCCCGCACGACAGCTGGTGGACGGACGCCGAGGCGTTCTTTTCCGACGGGAGTTCAGAGCATCTGACGCTTGAAAGGACCGGCGCGGCGCAGGCGTTTCCGATCCGGCCGCGCACGGTCACAGGCGTGACGCTGCGCAACCTGAGGAAGCACGAGAATGCCGCGCTCTATACGGCGCTGACGCAGATCGAGGCGTGGGGAACGGAAGCGGCGGTTGCGGGAGCTGGAGCTGAAATGGCGGGCGCGGGAACCGGGGTGGAAATGGCAGCCACAGGAGCGGGTGCGGAATGTACGAACGCGGGATCCGGGACAAAAAAGGCAGGCACAGGCGCGAAAACCGCGGCTTCTGCATCGGAGAAATAAAACCCGGAAGCAGTTGGAAATTTGAGAGGAGGAATCATTTTGCGTATCGCGTTAATCAATGAAAACAGTCAGGCAGCCAAGAACGGGGTTGTCTTTAATACATTGCGGAAAGTGACGGAACCGATGGGCCATACGGTGGATAATTACGGAATGTATTCCGCCGAGGACGCCGCCCAGCTTACCTATGTGCAGTGCGGGATTCTGGCCGCCATTCTCTTAAACAGCGGCGCGGCCGATTACGTTATTACCGGCTGCGGCACCGGCGAGGGCGCCATGCTGGCGCTGAATTCTTTCCCGGGCGTGATCTGCGGCCATGTGGAGGATCCGGTGGACGCCTATACCTTTGCCCATGTCAACGACGGCAACGCGGTCGCCATGCCGTTTGCCAAGGGCTACGGCTGGGGCGGGGAGCTGAATCTGGAATACTGCTTTGAGAAGCTGTTCGGGTTCGGTCATGGTCAGGGTTATCCGAGGGAACGCGTGGAGCCGGAGATGCGCAATAAGCGTATTCTGGATACCGTACGCGCCGCGACGCTGCGGCCGCTTCTGGAGTGTCTGCCGGAACTTGACCCGGCCCTCGTGAAGGGGGCGGTGGCCGGAGAGTATTTCAGCGAGCTGTTTTTCCCAAACTGCAGGGACGCGGCTATCGCCGAATATGTGAAGGGTTTGCTCTGACTTCTGTATCGATTATTAGAACGGAATCGGGAAGAACGCCGCCCAAACGGGCTGTTCGGCCCGGCCCGGTTTACAGCAAGCGGCCTCTGACTGCTTGGAAATGAGAGAAAACGATGCTGTCGGGAAAAAAGAAAGAACGCGGCGGGGACTATGTGGATCCCAGGCAGGTCCTCGCCGCCTATGAGGAACTGGATGAGCTTCGGGCAAAGCATCCGGATATCATGGCTGAGGTGCGGCCGAAGGACAAACAGAAGACGTTAATGGAACGTTTTCTGGAGTTTTATCTCAGCATGCATGAGCGTTTTCATAGGGAAAACCCTGTCCGGAAGAAGACCTATTGCCGGCTGTGTCTTCTCGGACCTTTTGGCGTTCATCATTTCTACTCGAAGCACTGGATAAAAGGAATCTTATATCTTGCGATCAGTTTCAGCGGCATAACGGTTGCCATGTCGCTCATTGACTGGATGGCCGCGTTTCCGAAACAGGCTGACGAGAACGGAATGATCGTTGTCTGAGTCCTTCATAGAAAAATCCGGTCGGTTCGGCGATTTGTCGTAAAAGATTCCCTTCCACCATAAATCTGTACGAAAAGAGATTAATTGAACACTCACGGATAAAGAACTGTTTATTGTATAATAAACAAATAATTGTCTTCGCTCGATTATGCGGGCGGGAAAGATCATGCCTCATTTCAAAGAGAATCCCGGGCCATGTTCAAAACAGCAGGAAGTTTCCGTGAAGGAGAACCCGGAGACTTCGACAGAGCCGAAAAAGCAGAAAAGAGTACATGGAATCGAAGCGGAGAAGAAGGAGGAGACAACATATGGTTAATTTGAAAGCGAAACCGTTTTATCTGAACGACGAGCAGATCGCCTGGGTGGAGGAGACCATCGCGGGCATGACCCTAGAGGAGAAGCTGGGGCAGCTGTTCGTTCTCTTAAAGGCCGGTCCGGGCGTTGATGAGGGGCAGATCAAGTCCACGCTTGATTCTTACCATCAGGGCGGGCTGCGCTGGCAGGGAGGCGATAAGGAGACAGTCTGGCTCCAGAATACGACCTACCAGAAGAACAGCAAAATTCCGCTGCTCATTGCCGCCAACTGCGACGACGGCGGCGTCGGCTGCGTGCCGGACGGAACCTTCGTGGCGACCGCGGCCCAGTGCGGGGC
>CANQUA010000098.1 GCA_947626915.1 uncultured Lachnospiraceae bacterium | reverse complement strand
AATGCCTCTATTTCCCTGACATAATCCTCGTCGATCTCTTCCATGGCCTCGTCAGGCAAATACTCGCCCATTTCAGGATCGTTCCAAATACTAATTGCAAATCGCGCGTCCTCTTTTTCGAAGCTTCGCAGATACAGCCTCGGCGTTTCTATTGTCTGTATTTTCATTTATATACCCCAGGTGTGCTTCATCGCACGTTTAAATCGGATGTTTGGTGTTTATCTCCAGTGGCAGCGGAACCAACAGGAATTTACTTTCTCTGTTTCGATAAATACAATACAAGATCATCGTCATTGCAGCAATCACGATACGGTTCACAGATCTGATCTTTGTACCAGACGCCGCTCCCGTCCGGGATGTATCCCCGCTTGACATACATTCTCTGGGCGCTTCCGTATCCGCTGTGCAGGCCCACTCCGAGGTATATCACGTCCGAATAAGAGAACGCGATCTGCTCCGCAATATCCATGAGTCTGCTGCCGATTCCTCTGCGCCTGTATTTTTCCAGAACGCCGAAGTCAACGATCTCCGCATAGCCCCGATTCGCAAACGCGCCGCTTTTGGCGTCGGGATAAACGTTAATATATCCGGCGACGTTTCCGTTCCATTCGGCAGCCAACGCGATCGCTTTGCCCTCGGCCTGGTGTCTCAGTCTCATTTCATATTTCTCGATTGACGCATCCCAGCCCTGCGCGATTTCTTCCTCTGTAATGATTTTGGCGTCGCTCTGCCGCAGATCCCGAATGACAATTCCGTTTTTATCATAATAGACCATGCCATATCTCCTTAAACGCCGAGTTTGTTCCATCTGAATTGCATAAGGTCTGTTCAAATTTGGCCGCTTCCGTGATCAGCGTATCCGTATTCCATCCTTTTCTCGGCCCGGCATTTACTGCTATGATCTTTTTGCTCATCCGTCGTCCTCCTCACATATTCTAAGCGCGGATTGCCGGCATGTATCCTTAATCCAATTCAAAATAGCCACGAATTTTTCAGACAGTAACCATACTTTCAAAAATCTAATTCATCGTCAACCATCTTCCAAATATCTTTCGCAAAACTCTTTTGCCGTCACTATGGAGATATTTTCAAACCGCTGTATCACCAACAGATCTTTATCACCACTGACAATATACATCGCCTGTGCATCTCTCGCACAATTGATAAACTTATCATTTCACGTATGATTTCCTGATATTCATTCAATATCTCCATATTGGCGCACGCCTTGACTCTCCTCTCCACAGAAGCCCTTAAAATTTTTCGGGGGAACCCTCCAAAAAATACACCTGATATCAGAACGTTGGTATCGATAACAATCTTCACTTCCTGCTCCTCTTTCTCACGCTCTTAATAATATCATTCACATCGCTTTCTTCATATCCGACGGATGCCGCCCATTTTTGCGCTTCATCTAATGATATATCAAGTTCTTGTACCGTGGGCATCTTCAATGTTTTCAGCATAATGGCATCACCAGACGCGTATGCCACCAGTTTATCCCCTGTATCAATAGAAAGCATCTTCCGTATGCTGACCGGAAGTGATATCTGCCCTTTCGAAGAAACAGTCAAAATCTGTATATCCATAAACATACCTCTTTCCTAAATAAATTGTAAGATTTTCTTACATGTAGTATGCCATAAAAGTATTTTTAATTCAAGCCGTTTATGGCATAATCAACATTCCTCACCATTTTTAATAGCATTCTGAAAAATATGAGGCATTAACATCAAATAAGCGAATTTTTCCATAATCCCCGCCCATGTCGAATAGAAAACGCCCCAACGATTTTATCCTCGTTCAGAGCGCTTCTACCCGTTATTCCGATTCTTTCCAGTCATTCATACTTCTTCGCAGCCGCGGCCAGCGGCAAAAAGATCCCCAGACATGCGGCCAGGGCTGCGGTCATATGGGCCGCGATCCCCAAAACCGGCGCGCCATCCGACGCCCAAGGTCCCGCCAGGTATTCCAGCACGCCAAAAACGACCGGATAGACCACAGCGGTCCCCAAAGTCCAGCTCCGCAAGGTCCGCAGCACATGCGGCCAGTTGCCGTTGTGGAAGCGGAGCCCGCCCAGGCTGAGCTGGAAACATCCCTGCTGCACGAAAGAGACCCTCTCCGCATCGTAATAATCCGGCAGGCGGAGCTTCATCCGGAAGCAGGCGAAATACGCAAACAAAAGCATCAGCGGACCGACCAGAAACACCGTGGCCGACAGCTCCTCCGCCGGGACCCCGCCAAGCAGCAAAAGCGCCGTCTCCGCCAGCCAGACCGCCGCGCAGCACCAAAAGCGCCGCGCCCATGCTTTCCGTTCCTCCGACTGCCGCGCCTGCTCCGCCGCCGACATTCCCACGGAATAGGTCACCAGCTCCTCCACCTCCCGGATATCCAGCCGCGTATCCTCGGTCATCCGTTCTCCCCGCAAAAGCTCCGTCACCGTCACTCCCAATGTCTCCGCCAGCGGCAGCAGCAGGGAGATGTTAGGCATACTCAGGCCTCTCTCCCATTTGCTCACGGCCTTGTCCGAGACAAACAGCCGCTCCGCCAGTTCTTTCTGGGTCATCCCTTTTTCTTTCCGCAGCTTCGCGATCAGCGCGCCGAACCGTTCATTTTCATTTTCGTACATCACCGGCACCTCCTTCGGTCCCAGTTTAGCGCAAACAGCCCGGTTTCCTCAACCGACTGCCGGTAGAATCGCCCGGTTTTCCTGTAAAATGTCAAACAATCCGGTCATGTGCGCGCCGTCAGACGCCCAAAACTCCGCCCGGCCGCTGGATGCTCAAGCTTCCGCTTCCTGCCCAGCCTTATCCGCCATGTCAAAGCCAAACGATCCGCCCGGCCACGCACTGTCAGACGCCTGGGGCCTGCACGGCCGCTATCTGCCGCGCTTTCACCTCTTGCCCAGCCTCATCTGCTATTTCGCTGCCACACACTTCAGTCGACCACGCTCCATCAAACGTCCGACTCCTCTGCCCGGCCGCCGTCTGCCTGCGCTTCCGCTTCCCGCCGGGGCTATTCCGCCGTCTCGCCGCCAAACGATCCGGTCGGCCGCGCACCGTCAGATCTTTCCGCCGCTTCCCGCGCGATCTTCTCCAGCGAATCCTCCCGCGCCAGCCTGCGCGCCTCGCGGAAAAATTCCGAGAACCGGGTCTGCTCCTCGCCGTAGACCAGGTTCAGCTCATACTCCAGCGGGAGCCAGGTGGAGAGATCCGCTTCGTTGTGCTGGATCACCGCCTCCAGTTTGTCCAGCGCCTTGTAGATCCGGGCCTCCTCCGTCTCCATGGCGTTCATCTCCGCAAACAGCGCCCTCACCCGCCTGCGGTACGGCTCCGGCAGGGACTCCACCCACGCGGACACCCGGCGGCTTTCCTCCGCCTCGTCGTCCGCGGTTTTCTCAAACGCCGGGATATCGCCGGTAAACGCCTCGCCCATGTCGTGGAACAGGCACATTTCCATGACTTTCTCCATATCCGCCCGGGGGAACTCGTCCCGGCAGAAATACGCCATCATCAGCAGATGGTACGTATGCTCCGCCACGCTCTCGTGCCGTCCCCCGGCGGTCCACGAATGGCGGGTCATGTCCTTGAGCCGCCCCGTCGTGCGCATGATATCAATCCATGTTCTCGCGTCCAATCCCTTGCGCCCTCTTTCTCATTTTATATCGAATGCAATGTGTCCGGGACCGCTTTTTCCGCCCGTCCGAAGAAGAAAAATCCGACCGCAAACAGTATGGCCAGCATCCCCACGCCGCTGGACGGGTTCTGGGTCAGCTGCGTCATAAGGCCCACCAGCGCAGTGCCCAGAAAAGCCGCGCCCTTGCCGCAGATATCGAAGATCCCGAAAAACTCCCCGGATTTCTCCGGCGGTATGATCTTGGCGAAGTAAGACCGAGACAAGGCCTGGATGCCGCCCTGGAACATCCCGACGCAGACCGCCAGGAACCAGAATTCCCACTGCTTGTCCAGCTGGATTGCAAACAGCGCGATCAGGAAATAGCAGAAAATGCACAGCTTGATCAGCGCCGTGTTCCGGTAACGCTTCGCCGCCCAGCCGAACAGCAGCGCAAACGGGAACGCCACGATCTGCGTCACCAGAAGCGCCAGCAAAAGTCCCGCCGTGTCCAGACCGATGGCGCTGCCGTAGACCGTCGCCATGTCGATGATCGTGTAGACGCCGTCGATGTAGAAAAAGAACGCCAGCAAAAACAGGAGGATCTGCTTATGTCCGCGGATATCCTTAAACACCCTGGCCAGCCGCGCGAAGCTCTCGCGGACGACGTGTTCCTGCTTCTTCACGCCGTGCCGCTGCCGATAGGACCGCAGCAAGGGGATCGTCACGCAGAACCACCAGCCCGCGTTGAGGAAAAATGCGATCGCCATGGCCGCGGACATGCTGATGCCGATGGTCTCGTTGCCCAGAACGAACAGCAGGCTTATGACAAACGGGATGCAGCTGCCGATGTAGCCCCAGGCGTAACCGTGGGAGGACACCTGGTCCATCCGCTCCGGCTCCGTCACGTCCGAAAGCATCGAGTCGTAAAACACCAGGCTGGAGGCGTAGCCGACGCGGGCGATCACAAAGACCGCCAGGAACACGATCCACGGGACCGGCAGCGACAGCGCCGCGCAGCCGATGACGCCGGTCATCATGCAGATCGTAAAAATCGGTTTCTTGTAGCCGTCCGTGTCGGCGATCGTCCCGAAGACCGGACCGATCACCGCCACGATCAGCGTAGAGACGGAGATTGCGTAGCCCCAGTACGCCATGGCGTCCGCCTCCGACAGCCCGCCCTGCTCCGCCAGATAATTGAAATAGATCGGCAGGATCGTGGCCACCAGCAGCGTGAACGCGGAATTGCCCACGTCGTACCATACCCAGTATTTTTCCAGTTTCGTCAGCTTCGTTTTGCCCATCGTTTTTCCTCCTTCTCCGTACTTGCTTACCCCGGCGCCCCTCTGTGTAAAGCGCGCCCGTTCCCCATTTCTGCCTGTCCTGCCGGCCCGCTCTTTGGCGGCCTGCTTTTGCCCCAAAACGCAGATACCGTTTCCATTAAAAGCGTGAGCCCGTATGGAATCATTGATTCTATCTTAACATAGATTCCTATAAAAGAACAGCAAAATTAAAACTATTCCTTTTCAAATCCGCTTCTTTCATGTATAATGATAAAGTATGCGGCGCCGGACCAGACGCCGCTTCAGGAGGGAAAACGCCCATGGCAGCCTTTTTCGTCTACGCCAAACAGATATTTGATAAATACAAAAAAGACGAGGTGACGGTGTATGCCGCCCAGGCCTCCTTTTTTATCGTGATCGCATTTTTCCCGTTTATCATGCTGCTGCTGACGCTGATCCAGCTGATCCCCGCCATCCAGAAATCGGATCTGCTGGAGCTGATGGTGACGATCATGCCCGACATGCTGGATTCGCTGGTGGTCGGGATCATCGACGACCTCTACACCAAATCGCCGGCCACGATCATCTCCCTCTCCGCCATCGCCGCGCTCTGGTCCGCCTCCCGCGGGATGCAGAGCATCGAGCGCGGACTGAACCGGGTCTACGAGACGCCCCAGAAGCGCGGCTTCCTCGTCGGACGGCTGATCAGCTCCGGCTACACGGTCTTCTTTATCGTGGCCTGCATCGGAAGCCTCCTGCTTCTGGTCCTGGGCAGCAACCTTAACCGCTTCACCCAGAAATGGTTCCCGCGGCTCTCCGATTTCGCCAGCCTGCTCTACAGCCTCCGTTCCTTTCTCGTGCTGTTTCTGCTGGTGATCATCTTCAGCGGGCTCTATACCTGGCTGCCCCTGCGCCGCCACAGCCTGAAAAGCCAAATGCCGGGCGCATTGTTTTCCACGCTGGGATGGATCGTATTCTCGGCGCTGTTTTCCATTTATTTCAATAATTTCAGCAACTATTCCTATATGTACGGCAGCCTGACCGCCGTGGTCATGCTGATGCTCTGGCTCTATATCTGCATCTGCATTCTGCTGATCGGCGCGGAGATCAATTTTTTCATGGAACGGTACTCGCAGGACCGCCGGCAGAGTGAAAACCCTTGATTTTTACAGAATTTTCACTAGCCATTCCCGCGGGCTTGTGTTATAACCCTAGTTTTACAGTTTCGATGTCAAAAAATCCCTGCAATGCCCATAAATAAGGGCCTGCAGGGTTTCATCTTTATG
>CANQUA010000097.1 GCA_947626915.1 uncultured Lachnospiraceae bacterium | reverse complement strand
AATGACCCGCCGAGAAGCAGCAAAGAATGGAAACTGGAATATAATGCGAGGACATCCGCGGAACGCTGTAATAAACGGGAGAAACTGGACTATAAACTGGAAGACGGCAGATACCGTTCATCCAGGATGTGGCACTGCCGCCTGTTCTGCATCATGATGTGCCAACACCTTGATGCATGGGCTTTGCCAAAGTCATCCCGCCTAAAAGATCTCTTTGAAAAAGCCGCTTAACTCCATAAGCAATACCATTATACACCAAACCAACGGCAAGGTCTATTAGTTGTACCCATTTTTTCTCAAAATTTATTACATCTGCTCCATTCCGGATAATATATATTTTTCAAGGTTCATCCGGCCGATGAATCTGGTCGGCAGGCTCAAGATTCCGAGAGCCTATTAAAGAAACAAAAAAATTGGTTAGACCCTATAAAAAGAATCTAACCATTTCAGAGTGTTCGCTATTAACTTAATGACATTGATGAGTGAACTGTAAACAAAAATCAGAAAATATTCGGAAAATAAGACCGTTTTTGCTTGCGCAGACGGTCTTTGCTGTAGTATAATAAAAAGGTGATTACAGATAATGTGTGAGTTCGGCCGGAACAGGCGCGGATTGACAGCTGATTCCGGATCATCAGCTGCAAAAACCGCCGGGACCGGTCAAAAACAGGCCGGGAGAGGCATTGCGGCCCGGCCGCGCAGCAGAGTGTATGAGCAGCAAAACAGGCCGTCCGGCGGGAGCCCGGGCGCGGAAGGAGGTCTTATGGAGAGCAGAATCATGAAACTGGAGTCGGATACGGGAGTCCCGATCCGTATCATGCCGGGACATTTTTCAACGAATCATTCCCACATCAATTTCTATGTGGATACGACGGCGCTGAAGGCACGGCAGAGCGAAGCGGAACTGGCGGCGAAGGCGCTGGCGTCCCACTATGCTTACAACACGGTGGTAGATACGATCGTGTGCATTGAAGGAACCAATGTGATCGGCGCGTTTCTGGCTCAGAAACTGGCGGAAGCGGGGGTCATGTCCATGAACGCCCACAAGACGATCTACGTGGTGGAGCCGGAATATGACAACAACGGACAGCTGATCTTCCGCGACAATATCCGCCCGATGATCTCCGGCAAGAATATCA
Organism: uncultured Lachnospiraceae bacterium; assembly: GCA_947626915.1. GTDB lineage: Bacteria > Bacillota > Clostridia > Lachnospirales > Lachnospiraceae > UBA3402. The sequence continues at coordinate 5,181 of CANQUA010000097.1, read as the reverse complement.
TCGTCCTTCTGGCGGACGTGACGACAGGCCGGACGACGGCCCGCTGCGTGGAGGCCATCCAGTATTACGGGGGCATCGTGCGCGGAGTCTGCGCCCTGTTCAGCGTGGTGGACCGGATCAAGGAGTTCCCGGTGAACGCGGTGTTCACAGGGAAAGATATCCCGGATTATAAGGCGTACCCGGCCATGGAGTGCCCGTACTGCAAAAACGGGGTCCCGCTGGACGCGCTGGTGAACAGCTTCGGATATTCGAAACTGAGGTAGCTTCACCGTTTTTCCGGCAGGACAAGGACGGACGCGGTATATTCGTTGGCGGCCGGCCTTCCGCTTTTGGCGGCCAGGACCGACTGGTAGAGATGAGAACGGTAAAGATCCCGGTTAAACATTTGCAGGGCGAACGGATCCAGAATGGAAGCGGCGTCGGCTGTCTTGGTGATCAAAGGCAGCCGGGCCGCTTTTTTGATGGCCGAAAGCAGGGGCGCGGCGCTTTTCTGAAAGCCCAGGATCCGGATGTGGGAAACAAAGCCCCGCTCCTTGCGGGACTGCGCTTCCTCGGCTGTGATGTCCAGGAGAATATGGAGCAGCGCGCGGCTGACGCGGGTGTAAGTGTACTGCCGGGTCTTCAGCGCGGCGGTCCGCTGGGTAAAAGAGGAAAAAGCCAGAGTCTTTTTGCGGATCCGGGCGGCCAGATCCCCGGGAACATCGTAAAATCCGGTCAGCGGCCGGCCGTGAAGCTGCAGTTCCAGAAGCCGCTGGGACAAAAGGACGGAAAAGTCGTCGGCCTGCAGCGGAACGGCATCGCGGATCAGGGACAGGACCGGGCCGGGAACGCCCTGGGACAGCCGCAGGAAATTCTGCCGGACATGGCCGGAGCCTCGGTCCTCCAGGATTTCCCGCAGGGCCGCGGCCGACGGACAAAAGCCGGAAGAAGCTTCCGGCAGAGAGCTGTCGTGGTAGCCGCTTCCCCGGCGGAGAACGGCGACCGGCCGGATGGAACTGTTCAGGCGCCGGATGGCTTTGCAGTATTCGATCCCTAAGATGTCGTTGGGGGAGGAGAGGAGACTGCCCACATGCGGGAGCCGCCCGCCCCATCCGGCGTCGTCCGGGGACGCGGGACCGGCCTGGGAGCTGGCGGCGTCCGCGCTTTCACGGTGTCCGGTCTGCCCCGTCAAATAATGTTCCGCCGCCTTCGCCCTCGCCAGCGGGAAGCTCAGGCCGCTTTTCAGCCCGTCTGTCAGAGCGCGCCGGTATTCCTCCGGTTCCTCACAGAAAAGTCCGGCAAGCTCCGCAAGCGGCTCCGTCTGCCCGCATTCGCTCCCGAAGCAAAGTGCGTCCGCCACGCCCAGCTGGTCCAGAAGCGCCACGCCGCAGGCCGCAAAATCTTCGGCGCTGCCGCAGGAAAATACCGCGGGCAGTTCCAGAACCAGATCCGCGCCCGACAAAAGGGCCATGCGGGCGCGGAGATATTTGCCGTAGATGGCGGGCGCGCCTCTCTGGACGAAATCCCCGCTCATGACCGCGACGCAGTAATCCGCGCCCGTCAGCTCCCTGGCTTTTTGCAGGAGATAGGCGTGGCCGTTGTGGAACGGATTGTATTCTGCGATAATGGCGGCGACTTTCATAAAAAGGGTCCTTTCGCCCAGGGGGCAGCAGCGTATTTTGGTGCGGGCCGTGTTTCAGACGGACGATTTCCGGACGGAACGGCGCCGCCGGCAAAGGGAAGCGTCAATCTGCCGCCGGTTTCATCCGGAGATCAGGCGCAGCAGGGACGCGGTATATTCTTCCATATCCACGACGGTCCCGGTCAGGCGGGACTGCTCCGCCGCGAACACGATCAGGTGGTTGTCCACGGAAACGGAGATATCGCCGATGGAACATCCCTTGTATTGTCCCGTCAGGTATTCGTAAAGGGCGGACATGATGCCGTCGTCGCCGCCGCTGTGTCCGTGCAGGGCCCCTTCCTGGGTTTCCAGTGGGATCTCGGTCGTGGTTTTGGTCCCGAATTCGTAGAGGGAAACGGGGCCGCCGCCCTCCATAGCGCCGTGCAGTTCTCCCTTCGTGCCCATGATATGTATGAACCGCCCGCCTTTGTTGAACGCGTTCATGGTAAAGGTGACGGTGACGTCGTCTTCAAACAGCATATTGACGATCTGGTGATCGACGACGTCGTTGTCGCAGCGGTAGACGCATTTTCCGTACTGGGTCGTGCGCAGGGAATGTTCGACCATGGCGTCGGTAGGATCGGTCTCCCGTGTGCAGGCCGTGCGGAACCAGCTGTTCCATTTGTCGTTCAGATAGAGCTTCACCGCGTTGTAGGGGCAGGTATCCCCGGCAGGGCAGCCTTCGATGCAGTAATCCGGCGCTCCTTCCGGCGCGTTTTTTTCCGTAAAATAAGTCAGCGCCCCGAAGGACTGGACCTTTTTGCACTTCTTTCCGACCAGCCACTGGAGAATATCAATATCGTGGCAGGATTTCTGCAGCAGCATGAAAGAGGAGCGGACGGAATTGCCCCAGTTGCCGCGGACAAAGCTGTGGCTCTGGTGGACGTTGCCCACGCACTCTTCGTGATTGATGGAAACAATGTCGCCCAGACGGCCGGAGTCAATGAGCTTTTTGATCGTGATAAAAAACGGGGTGTAACGGAGCACATGGCAGACGACCACCCGCACGTTCATCTCGGCGGCGCGGCGCGCAATAGCCAGGCATTCCGCGGGATCGGGAGAGACCGGCTTTTCCAGCAGCAGGTCGTATTTCAGGGAGATCGCTTCCATGGCCGGTTCGAAATGCTGGGTATCCATGGTGGCGATCACGGCGATATCGGCGATTTTGCCCAGGGCAAGCAGAGGGCGCCAGTCGGTGAAGCACAGCTCATCCGGTATCCGGTGCTTTTTCTGGACGTCCCGGCGCCGGCTGTCGATGGGCTCCGCCACGGCGACAAGCTGGTAACGGTCCGGCATTTCGGCCATGAGGCTGGTATAGGCTTCGCTGCGGGCTCCCGCGCCGATGAGAATCGCTTTTAATGGTTTGTTCATGAATCTGTCCTTTCTGATGTGTGTCCGGGCGGCGCTGGGCCGTGTCCGTGAAAATGGCGGCAATGACTTCTGAAGTTACGGCCATCATAACATAAATCGCCGTAATTGGCAAGTACACGAAAAAGCGGCAGCGCCGGATCGTCCGGAAAATGTTCCCGGGCAGATTCGAGGATACGCGGCCGGTTCCGCGGCGGGGGCCGGGTTCCGGGACAGGAGGACGCAGACAGCTCCGGCCGGGACCAGGCGGTCCGCCTCATGGACCAGGGGATTCACACATTGTCCGATCCGTACATAGATTATAGTACAAACATGAAAAATCAAGGAGATTTGAGATATGAGTTGCTTTGGATGTAATCTGTGCGGGTGCTTCAGGAGAAATTGCGGCTGCGGCTGCAGCGGCGGCAGCAATAACAACGGCGGTGTGAGCGGCGGCACGGCTGACAACGGCGGCACGGCGTACTGCTGCCAGAAACGGTGCTATTATTACTGCATGCCCTGCAGTTCCAATAACGGGAACAACGGCGGTGTGAGCGGCGGCACCGCGGACAATAACGGCAATTCCGGAAACTGCAGCTGCAAATGCAACTGTACCTGCACCTGCAACTGCGGGAACAACAGCGGAGTGAACGGCGGGACGGCCAACAGCGGAAACAGCTGCGGCTGCGGCACCTGCTGCGGGAACAACAGCGGAGTGAACGGCGGGACGGCCAACAGCGGAAACAGCTGCGGCTGCGGCACCTGCTGCGGGAACAACAGCGGAGTGAACGGCGGGACGACCAGCAATGGAAACGGCTGCAGCTGCAATGTCTGCCGGCCCTGCTGCAAATGCGGCGGCGCCTCAGTCAGCCCGGCCGATACGGTCCAGATCCTGACTCCCTGCAATAACGATTACGGGACCAATACGACGGCGGGCGGTTGTGTAAATGCCTACGGATTTCCGGTTCAGTAAACGTATGGTCCGATAAACCATAATGGAAGCGCCCCGCGGATACGGCCCGTAAAAGCCGCGTCCGCGGGGCGCTTTGTGCGGGACGGATCGCGGAACTCTTTCAGAGACGCCGCAGAAAAAAGAATCGATTTTTTCAGATTAACTCTTGCAAAATTCCGGGAAGTGTGTTATCTTATAGCTATGAAAAGTTTGTATACAAATTTAAAATTTGTATACAAGCAGAGAGCGGGACGAACCTGCGGAACACATTTTATTATAAGGAAAAGGAGAGACAGTATGAGCAGTACGAATTTTTCTCTGGAAGGCAAAGTTGCCCTGATTACCGGCGCTTCCTACGGCATTGGCTTCGCGATTGCCAAGGCAATGGCGGGCGCGGGCGCTGTTATTGTGTTTAATGACATCCGGCAGGAACTGGTGGACAAGGGGCTGGCTTCCTACGAGGCGGCCGGCATTCAGGCCCACGGGTATGTGTGCGACGTGACGGATGAGGAGGCCGTGAATGCGTTTGTGGCGAAGGTAGAAGCGGAGGTCGGCCCCATTGACATTCTGGTCAATAACGCCGGTATCATCAAGCGGATTCCGATGATTGAGATGTCGGCAAAGGATTTCCGGCAGGTCATCGACGTGGACTTAAACGCTCCGTTCATTGTCTCCAAGGCCGTTATTCCCGGCATGATCAAAAAAGGCCACGGCAAGATCATAAACATCTGCTCCATGATGTCTGAATTTGGCCGCGAGACCGTTTCCGCCTATGCGGCGGCCAAGGGCGGTCTGAAGATGCTGACCAGAAATATCGCTTCCGAGTACGGCGAGTACAATATCCAGTGCAACGGCATTGGGCCCGGCTATATCGCGACGCCTCAGACCGCTCCCCTGCGTGAGAAGCAGCCGGACGGTTCCAGGCACCCGTTCGATCAGTTTATCGTTTCCAAGACGCCTGCGGGGCGCTGGGGCGAGGCGGATGATCTGGGCGGACCGGCGGTATTCCTGGCTTCCGACGCTTCCGACTTTGTCAACGGCCAGATCCTGTATGTAGACGGCGGCATCCAGGCCTATATCGGCAGGCAGCCTTCATGACCGGACGCGCCCCGGCGGCGCAGTGTGGATACTTAGACAAATCCAGGCTTACCGCATGGGTATATCCCTGTTCTGCGTACTCCTTCACCCTCCTTATGGCGTCCTTTGCACTTTTCCCTGGTCG
>CANQUA010000096.1 GCA_947626915.1 uncultured Lachnospiraceae bacterium | reverse complement strand
CTTCTACCGCTTTATCGGCAAAATCGAATGACACATCTTGAGATACCCAACAATATCTTTAACTAAGGGAAACGGGAGACGCTACCCCGGAAGTGACCAAACTGCTGGCCCTGGCCAGGATCTTCGGCGTTACCACCGATGAGCTGCTGAGCGAGACGGAGCCGAATCAGTCCGGCCCGGAGACCGGGATGGTTTTCCGGCCGGAACCGGTTCGGACTGATCCCAGCGGAAAGGAGAGCGCCGGTCCGCCTGAGGAACCGGACCGGCTGCCCGGCTTTCTGGGCCGTCTGATCCGGAAATACGGATGGCTGGCGGGAGCGTATGTGGCCCTGTCCGGACTGGGATTCGCCATCGTGGGGGCGCTGGCCCGTTTCCTGTTCGGGCAAATGTTCCGGATTTCCAACGATATGTTTAACAGCATAGGAGGCTTCGGCGATATGGGAGGCGTCATAATCGAGGGGACGGAGGATCTGCCTCCGGAGGTAATGAATCAGATTCTGGGGGAACTGGGAGGCGGCGTGAGCGGATTGGGCGGCATGAGCGCAGTCAGCGATATGGGACGGCTCTTCCAGGGATTTGCTATGATGATTCTGCTCATCGGCGTTGTCATCCTGCTCGCCGGAATCATTCTGGCAGTCTGGCTTTACCGCCGGGGAAGAACGGAAAACGAGAAATTTTGACAAGATGGATTGTTTTTTTTCGCAAAAATACTATAATGTTTCTTATATTCCATTCCATGCATCGGAAATGACCGGGGTCTTGCTTAGCAGGACTGCGGGCGGATTCTTCGCGGGAGAAGAACGGACGGTGTGGGTAAGGAACGGCTGTATCTGAAACGAGGGAAGCTTCCCAACGCCTGTTCCTTTCGCAAATGACGGCGTACGGCCGGTATGAAAAACAGCCGGCGTGGCAGAGAAGAATCTGACCGATGAAAATGGAGGCGCGGCAGAATCCCGCGGCGGGCATCAGCGGAAGAGGGAGCGGATGACGGCAATAAAACCGTAGCAGAACAGCGCTCCCACCACGGCCGCCGCCTCGCAGCCGAAAAGAATAATGAGCGCCGATGAGAAGATGAATCCCAAAGGACCGGGTCCCATGCCGGGAGACTGCAGGCCCATGGACAGGGTGTAAATGATTTCACAGGCGATGCAGCCCAGCAGGCTCATGACGAAAGGCAGGAGCCAGAGAATCGGCCGTTCTACCTGAAAGCAGAGAAGCAGCTCCAGCACGAAGAAATAGACGAATAGAATTTTCATGGCAAGATCATTGAACGCGCCGTCCGCCAGGATATCCAGGAGCAGGAGGAATGCGCCCGGAACGACGGAAAACAGCGCTGCGACGATCAGGGCGGAAAGCGTCGGATGAAATTCGGAAAAATCGCGGATCATGGAACCTCTCCTTTGCGGTACGAAATAAACGGAAAAATCACTAAAATCATTATACTGCGTTTCCGGAAAATTGCAAGAGAGCGGATACGTTCTTTATGACCTGCAGGAACATGCGTTTGAAAAAGCGGGCCTGCGCGCGGCGTTTGCCTCGTTCGAAAGCCTGACGCCGTTTGCGGGGATCGATCTGTCGGAAATTCCGGTGATCGAGGAAGAGGGCGTTCGCTATTCTCTGCTGAACCTGCAGGATTACCGGAGCGTGTATGCCGCATCTATGCAGGACGGATACAGAAAGAATGTGAAGAACAAGAACGACGAACAGAAGCTTCGGCTGATCGGCCGGGCGCTTGCGGAAGAGGCCGCCCGGAAGCAGGACGGAACAAAAAACGGGATGCAGGAGGTGCTGACAGAATGAGACGGAAAGACCGCGAGATCACGGGAACGGACCGTATCCTGGAGATTGTGGGCAAGGCGAAGGTTCTGCATCTGGGTCTGAACGACGACGGGTATCCCTATATCGTTCCGCTCAGTTACGGGTTTGAGGCAACGGACGAAGGCATTGTATTTTACATGCACAGCGCGAAAGAGGGGCATAAGCTGGATCGGCTCCGGCACGATTCCAGAGTCTGTGTGGAACTGGAATGCGATGCCGCGCTTGTGTCCGGCGGGGACGTTCCCTGCCGTTACGGCCTGTCCTATGCCTCCGTCATCGGATGGGGGACGGCCGGAATCGTGGAAGACGAAGCGGAAAAGATACGGGGGCTGAAGCTTCTGATGAAGAACCAGACCGGACGCGATTTTGAATTTGACGGCAAAATGGCTTCCGCGGTGGCCGTTATCAAGGCCGTTATCCCGCGCTTTACGGCGAAAGCGAGGGATAACGCGGGTCAGACCGTCGGATAGAATAGGGAAGAAGAGCATTTGATTTAAATGGAAGGAAAAACTCGGAAGGGGGAGGGAAACCATATGGAATTTGTATTTGAGAACCAATACAATCAGGAAGCGATGACCGTGATGGCCAGGGCCTTGCGGAAGACGGTCCGGGCGAAGCACAGCCGCCGCAGTCACATATTCGGATGGATCGTGACGGTGCTGGCGCTGTTTCTGGTATTCTGGTCCGGAGAGAACGGGTTCGGTTTTCAGCTTTCGCTGCGCTCGGTATGCACGCTGATTGTCGTGGCGGTTCTGCTGGCGGTGCTTTTATGGGAAGATACGATCAATGGGTATGCGGCCCGCAAACGTCTGCTGCCCGGCACGCAAAAAGCGAACGTCACGTTCCGCGAGGACGGCTTCACTTCCGAGACGGAAGTCGGCTCCACCGCGTTCCGCTATGACAAAATCGCGGCCCTGGCGGAAAACGACCATTATTTCATCTTTATCTACAGTGCCAGCCACGCGCAGATTTACGACAAGCGAACGATATCCGGAGGCTCGCCCGACGAATTCCGCGCGTTTATCGAAGGTGTGACGGGAAAACATTTCTCAAAGATATAATCGGACCGATCACAGACCGGCCGGAACGGGCGTGCAGCCGGGGCAAAATCATTTCCTGCCGGCGGACGCCCGTTTTTCATAAAAAACTAAGAATCTCCGTACTTGCCGCGGCCGGGAAGCTGTGGTAGAATACGAGGTGTCGAAAGAAAGCTTCGCTGCGGAAAGCCGGAAGCGGCAGCCAGGACTTTTCCGGACCGGATAGAAAAAGCCGGAGGCGGCCATACTTTTGGGGGGAATCCGGCTTTTTCATGGACGGTCGGACAGCTGACCGCCGCAGCCCGATCGTAAGGGCTTAAGCAATGAAACGATTCGTCTTAACCGGCTGTCAGGTCAGGTATCTAACCGCTGCAAACCGATTATAAAAGGAGGAGAAGACAAATGTGTACGGCAGCAACTTATAAGACAAAGGATTTTTATTTCGGCAGGACCCTGGATTATGAATTCTCTTACGGCGACGAGATCACGGTGACGCCCCGCCGCTACCCGTTCCATTTCCGGACAATGGGGACGATGGAGAGTCATTACGCGATGATCGGCATGGCCCATGTGGCGCAGGATTATCCGCTGTATTACGAAGCGGTGAATGAAAAGGGCCTGGGCGTGGCGGGCCTGAATTTTGTCGGGAACGCGCATTATAAGGACGTGGCCGAGGGGAAGGACAACGTGGCCCAGTTCGAGCTGATTCCCTGGATCCTGGGGCAGTGCGCTTCGGTCCGGGAGGCGCGGGTGCTTCTGGAGCGCATGAACCTGGTCAATATCCCGTTCAGCGACGCCTATCCGCTGGCGCAGCTGCATTGGCTGATCGCGGACCGCGACGAGGCGATCACGCTGGAGTCCGTGAAAGAGGGACTGCGGATCTACGACAATCCGGTGGGCGTTTTGACCAACAACCCGCCGTTTGACGAGCAGATGTTCAACCTGAACAATTATATGGGTCTGTCGGTGAAGCCGCCGCAGAACCGTTTTTCGGACAAGCTGAAATTCCAGACCTACAGCCGCGGCATGGGCGCGCTGGGACTGCCGGGCGATCTGTCTTCCATGTCCCGCTTCGTCCGCGTGGCCTTCGTGAAGATGAACTCTCTTTCCGGTGATTCGGAAACGGAGAGCGTCAGCCAGTTCTTCCATATCCTGGGTTCCGTCGACCAGCAGAGGGGCTGCTGCGATCTGGGCAACGGGAAATTTGAGATCACGATCTATACCTCCTGCTGCAACGCGGACAAGGGGATCTATTACTATACGACCTACGACAACCATCAGATCACCGCGGTGGATATGCACAGGACCGACTTAGACGGCGCGTCCCTGACCCGGTATCCGATCATCACGGGCGAGCAGATCCATTGGCAGAATTAAGCCGCCGGCGGGAGCGGAGATTGGGGATCTATGCCCGCGAAACATCGTGCGGAGCGGGAAGCGGAGGATCCATGTCGGCGAAACACCGTATGGAGCGGGAAGCGGAGGATCCGCGCCTGCGAAACACCGTACGAAGCAGGAAGCGGAGAATCCACGTCGGCGAACCGCCGTGCGGAGCAGAAAGCGGAGGATCCACGTCGGCGGAAACACCGCGCGGGGCAGAAAAAGACAAAACGGCTTCTGGGGGAGGGCCTATGAAAAGAGAGCATGAGAAAATGAAAACGAGATGTCTGTGGGTGCTTCTGCTGGCGGCCGCGGTCGCGCTGGCCGGGTGCGGCAGAAAGTATGAGAAGAAGGAACTGCCTCAGACCCGCACGACGCAGGCCGCGGAGAAATATCATCTGGAGACAGTCGTGGGCAGCGCCCAGGAGACATCCGTGCAGGAAGCGCCGAAAGACGCGGCGGCCGGAGAATCTCCAGAGACGCAGCCGGAGCCGGGCCCGGAGACAGACGCTGCGTCCGGCCCCGGCCAGGAGCAGGACGGCACATCTTCACAGCCGGGGGATACCGCCGCGGCGGAGCCGGAGAGCCGGGCGGAACTTCCGCAGGAATCGGGAAGCGTCCTGCCGCCGTCGGATTCTGCGGCGGAAGCGGAGAGTATGATCCCGTTCACGGACGTAGCGGGCAAGGAATTTTATTTCAGCAGCGGCGCGGGGGCCTGGTACACGGTGCTGCATATTCAGGAAGACGGGACCTTTGACGGACATTATCAGGACGCGGATATGGGAGACGCCGGCGAGGCTTATCCGAACGGGACCCTGTATTACAGCACGTTTTCCGGCAGCTTCACAGCCCCGGAGCGAGCGGGCGACGATGCCTGGGTGTTCCGCATCGCTTCGATCGAGTATGAGCGCGAGCCGGGGACGGAGGAGATCCTCGACGGGGTCTTTTACAAATATACCGACGCCTATGGACTCGAAAACGCGGAGGATCTGTATCTCTATCTGCCGGGCGCGCCGATCTCCGGGCTGCCGGAGTCTTTTGTGCGCTGGGTCGGATATTACAGCGTAAGAGAGGTCGAAGGGCTGCCGCTGCCGTTTTATGGCCTGTTCAATGAGAACGCCGAAGAGGGATTCAGTACGCCCATCGAGGAGGGGGCGTATGTTTCTCCTGAACGATACGCCGTAGACTGGCTGATCCAACAGGCGGAGGACGCCGGCAAACGGCTGGAGGCGGACCTGCAGGCGGCGCAGACCCAGGCGGATATGAACCAGATCTCCGGACAAATCTACGAGAATTGGGACGGCGCGCTCAATGCGGTCTGGAAGATACTGAAATCCTATTTTATGTATCCGGAGGAGCGGATGGCGCAGCTCACCGAGGAGGAACGGGCCTGGATCGCGATGAAAGAGGAGGCTGTTTTGGAGGCCGGGAAAGAATATGAGGGCGGTTCCATGCAGGCCATGGTCCAAAACCTGAAAGCCGCCGAACTGACCCAGGAACGGCTCTATGAACTGGGAGAATATATTTCCTAGTCAGGATATTTTGCCGCCGGGCGTCCCTGGCCGCGGAGGCAAACCTGAAAGGCCGAACAATATTTCAAAAGGCATAAGCCTTGAAACCGTCACTTGGCCGAGTGACGGTTTCTGCTTTTTACAATTATTGTTACCGTGAAAGCCCCAATATGTAATGTAATTCGCATGGCCTCACCCCCTAGGGTGATGTGGCTAACCGCTTACCGTTTTATGGCAATGCCCTTATTGACAAATAGTGTATTGCAGAATTGCTGATTAAACGGCTATTCTGCAATATTCCAGGGTATATCAACAGTAAACGTGCATCCGCCTCCGGGTGTATCCTTTAAATATATCCTGCAGGCAAGGAGTGAAATCAGTTCGTTTGCAACGCTAAGTCCTAATCCATAGTGCCCTTTTTTTGTGCGGGATTGATCGCACCGATAAAAACGGTCAAATATATGTTTCTTGTCTTCTTCGCTTATTCCAATCCCATGGTCTACGATACTTATGGTAAGACAGTTTTTTCGTATAGAGGCATCCAGCAAAATAGCGGAATGCTCTGGTGAATAATACGGTCTATGATGGCAACAGAATAACCATTATCCGGGTTCAGCGCGTATATCATGCCATCCTCACCGCTTGTGCAGGCGTCTATGACATAGTTTTCCTTTGTGAGCCGCAGCTTTATCGTGCTGCAGAGATTTTGATCGTCTTCAATTAAAAGAATCTTCAACGTTTCATCCCCCTGCTTTACTGTATTAACAACAGTATAGCAGACAATTATCGAAAAATCCTCGGGAAAAAGCTTAAAATTCAGGGGAAAGCCTGAAGATTTTTCGAGAAGTT
>CANQUA010000095.1 GCA_947626915.1 uncultured Lachnospiraceae bacterium | reverse complement strand
CAGACCGTCAGGACTGGGCTGCACCGCGTAGGACAGGCGGATGCCGAACTGATGACCGTCGCCTAAGAGATGTTCGAACCTGGGCGTATCGTCCGGCGTCGAGATAATCAGGATCTCCCGGATCCCGGCGCTCATCAGCACGGACAGCGGATAGTAGATCATGGGTTTGTCATAAATCGGAAGAAGCTGTTTTGAAGTTACCATGGTCAATGGGTACAATCTGGTGCCGGATCCGCCGGCCAGAATAATGCCTTTCATGATCGTTCCTCCTTGGTTTTGATAGGGTCCGCGGGCCGTTCTTCCGGCCGCCGTCACGGACCGCCGCCGAGGGGTTCCGTCCAACCCGGCGTGTTCCGCTGCCTGCACGGTTCCCTCATCCTGCAGCCCATTATAAAGGATGACGTAACGTCACTGTCAAGGATTATTTTCCGATTCATCCAACTTTTTCTCCATCCGGTTGTAAACATAGCTGATCGCCAGGCAGATGATCCCTCCTGCGATCAGCGCCGCCACCCGGATCGCGGAATCGCTGCCGGAAATATCAAAGAGGATCATCTTCGCAACGCTTAGGATGATAAAAATCAGGCCGTAGAGCCGGAAGCCTTTCCTGCGCAGCTTAAACCCGCCCAGGATCAGCGCCGCCGCGATGGCCATCATAAACAGGGAAACCAGGATCGCCATGTTCCAGAGGGGCGTCCGTTCGGTCAGACGCAGCAGATTCAGGCTGACCAGGATCGAAAACCAGACATCGCGCCCCGCAGAACCTTCTTTCTGCAGATCCGTCAGCCAGGCGCACAAAACGATGTGGACCAGCAAAAGCACCCCCATCACCGTCACATGGAACGCCCCCAGACGGCGGCCGTATTCGCCCAGCAGGACGATCTCGACAACGGCGGCCCACACGAAACGGAATACGCCCTCGTCCCCGGCTCCCTCTTTCAGCCAGGCCAGGGCCGCTCCCAGGCACAGATAGGCCAGGACCATCGCCCCCGCTCTCCATAGTTCCTCCGCCGCGCCCGAACTGTAGCCGCCCATGTAAACGCCCAGAAAATACAGGTTCGCCACAAAACAGCTGACGCTGATCTTAAAGGAGATCCGCCTCTCCTTCAGGGACGTAAAAATCACGAAGCAGATCCCGGACAGGAGCAGGGGCAGCCCGTACGCCAGCACCTCCCTCTCCCCGTAATGAATAAAAGGAATCTCGAAAAACAGCCATAGAACGGACGTCAGCAGCTCCGTCGCCAAAAACGGGATTCGAAACGCCAGATCGTCCAGGAACAGATCCAGCAGAAAATATACCGCCGTCAGCAGGAGGAAGCCGTTTTTGCCCGCGTCCCACCAGTCCGCGGCCATATAGGCGCAGAAAAGCATGTGGAAATAGACGAAACCGCTCAGCCATTTCCGGTGTTTCCGGTTCCGAAGCATCAGAAAGCCAAACGCCAGGACCAGCAAATGACCGGCGCGCTCCATTCCCCAGAGCGCCAGATCCGCGGCATAGGCGCAAAACGGCAGAAAGAAAGCCAGGCAGCAGCCGACCGCCAATGCCCGCCGGTTCTGCATTTCATGTTCCGGTTCAAACAGGATCTTCTCATAAAAACCGGCGAAAATCAGCAGCGCGGCAAAAAAGAGCAGTTCCATCCACAAGCAGACGTTCCCGGCGCTGCGTCCGGTCTCCTGCAGGAAACGCAGATCGGACACCGCCACAGACTGGGCCAGGAAAATAAATCCCGCGGACAGACCGAACGCATTGTTCCCGCAGCGGTACTGCCTCCGGAAACACAGGATGCTAAGTCCCCACACGGCAAAGGTGAGAACGAACAAAAACAGTCCGTATCCGTCGTCGGTGATCAGGCCCGCCGCCAGAAACGCCGTCACGCAGATCCCGGCCTCCATTACGTAATAAAACAGCTTCTCCCCGTACCGCAGGCTGGCCGCCGCCGCGAGCGCGCACCACAGAAGCACCAGCAGAAGCGCCGCCGTCTCCGGGATCAGCAGCCAGGCGAAATTCATCGCGATAATGTCCGCATAGAGAATGGCGAGGGCAATGGCCGTCATCGAATGTTTGAACAGCCGCATCCGCTCCGAACGGCCGAGCCCGCAGCCGACGCCGAAGCAGGCCATCCCCATCAGCGCCACTACCAGGGCTTTGCCGTAGTCCGCCACATAGTCCCAGACCATCACGGCCAGCACGCCGATGCCGAACACGATCAGCACCGCCGCGGCCACCGGAAGCGCATATTTTCCCAGCACGGACTCCGCCATCTGGCGGCCGCGTGGATACGTCTGCTGCGGCACGGGACCGTACTGCGGCCCCATGCTGAGGCCGTTCAGGCGATCGGCCGGGTTAGGCTGATATGAATTCTGGACGGGCTGCTGTACTTCCTGGCCGACCTGCTGCATACCCTGGCCGCCCTGCCGCATTTCCTGCCCCGGCGCCGTCCCTGCCGTCCCGTACCATCGTCTGCCCGCCATATTCGGCGCGCGGCCCGTCTGCGGCTGCTGCCTCTGCTTTTCCAGCTCCAGTCTCTCTTCCAGGCTCTCCAACCGTTTCTTAATATAGGCCAGCTCCCGTTCCATCTGTTCGATCCGGTCCATTCTGCTTCCCCCTTTTCCGCTTTTGTTTTTAATTGCCCTAACATTACTCTCTGCAGACAAACATCCCCGCCATCTTCGTGATCCGGATTCCGCCGTTCTCCGCGATCCTGCGCTGCAGGAAACAGCGAAATTCTTCCTGCCTCTGATTTAAATATTCGCCCTGATTCCCATGGCAGGATAAAATATAATTCATCAGCGGCTCCGCCTCGTCCACCCAGAGATAATCGTCATATAAGATTTTCTGTACATTCCCGAATGCCTGCTCCAGCATGGCCTGTCCGTTTTCCAGGCCGAACAGTTCATAAAGGGCCACCTCCGACAGATTCACCCTGGGATCAAATTCCTGAACCAGGGAGGTGATCTCCTTCATATGGCTCCTGCCGTAGGCACTGCAGTAAAAGACTCCGCCGGGCCGCAGCACCCTGCGGATCTCCGAAAGGGCCTGCCGGATATCCTTCAGATAAAAAAGCACGTGATTGGCAATGACCGCGTCAAAGGAAGCGTCCGGCCAGGACAGATTCTGGCAGTCCTCCACCCCAAACTGCAGACCCGTTGTCCGCGTCCGGTCCCCGGCATCCTCCGGCGTCCGGAACATCGCACCGGCATTTCCGGTCCGGTCTTTCAGCGGGTCCCGGTCTCCGGCATTTCCCGTTGTCCGTATCTCCGGCTTTTTGCCCCCGGCCGCCTGTCCGCCCAGCCGCGCCGCCGCGTCCTCCACCATTCCCTCGGACACATCCGTCACCCAGATATTCCGGCTGCCGGTCACCTGCGGGGGCACATGCCGCCAAAGCTCTCCGTTGCCGCAGCCCACCTCCAGGATGTCCCGCGCCGCGGCGAAATCGATCTGCGATGCCAGCCATTCAAACCAGGACACCGGATTATGCGAAAAACGGCTGTGAAGTCCGATCCGCACATCGATATTCACCGCCGTCTTATATTGCTCCACCAGGGCGTGCTCCATATTGGTAATATGGATCAGATGCAGGATCCGGCTCCAGTCCACCTGCCGGGACTGTTCCACCATATGGGCCGTATCCTCCAGGGAGCGGCTCATGGTTTCCAGATGGCGGATCCGTTTCTGGATCAGGTTTTTCTGCATCATAAGGGAATGAGCCACGCCCTCCGCGTCGTCTCCCATGGGCATCGCCATGATCTCCTCCAGAGAAAAGCCCAGATATTTTAAAGACAAAATCTTCTGCAGCCGCCCGAAATCCTCATCGGTATAGAGGCGGTAACCGTTCTCTCCCACCTTGCTGGGCCTTAAGATCCCCTGCCGGTCATAAAACCGGATGGTCCGGACCGTTACATTCGCTTTCTTTGCGAATTCTCCCGACGTATAGTATCCCTGCCGCATATCCAGCCTCCGCTCATTTTTCCTTTTGCCCGCGTCCCGCATCCGTACCGCGCGGCCCCAAACCGGAACCATGCCGCCGTGTTCCTGTCATTCCGGCTCTTCCTCAAGCAGGCGCAGGCCCGCCGTGTCCGTCACCGGCAGCGAAAACACGATGGCCTTGGCCTTCGTCTGCATCCCTGCCTCCTTCATGACCGCCTGCATGATCGCCCTGCGGTTTTCGGTCCTGGTCACGATCAGAATGACCTCCTTCTCCGAGGCCAAAGTCACTCCGAAGAACGCTTCCGCCCGCTCCATGCCGGTTCCCCTGGCATGGATCACGGTGCCTCCGCCCGCTCCCGCCTCCCTGGCGGCGTCCATTACCATGTTGCTGCAGCCCTGGTTCGCGATCACGATCAGAAGCTCATGCTGCGTATCCTTCAACGTGCTCTCCTCCCCTTTCACAAATGACTGATTTTCTGTCAGAAACAGAAGCTCCTGCCGTCCCCCGATGCTGCTGAAAGGCACGGTAAACGCGATCCCCGTTCCCGGCACATCGATCCGGAGACGCCGCCGCAGGCCCTTTTTCATTTCCGGCCAGGCGCTGTCCGTCACCGCCGCCAGAAGCACGGCCTTTTCCGAAGATTCCAGCCCGAAATAATCCATCATCTCATTGTTGGCGGTGCCGTGTCCCAGCGTTACCAGATTGACCGCTACGCCCTGCTCTTGATAGAAAGCGAGGAATCCTGGCAATGTATTCCGGCCGGTAATCGTCGCAAGCAGATACAATTCGCTCATCCGCGTCTTCCTCCCTACAGGTCAATGATCTCAAAATCGCCGTACAGCTCCAGCCCCGCAGGCGCCAGGCCGCCCCGCTCTGTCCGCCGTCCGAAACGGCTCCTCAGCCGGCAAACCAGCCCCAGTCCCTGGATCGTGATCAGCGGCGTCATGGCTACCATGGCCACGACCCCGAACGCGTCCCGCACCAGACTGCCTCCCGCGGACTGGCAGGCGCCCATGGCAAACGGAAGCAGAAACGCCGCCGTCATCGGCCCGGACGCCACGCCGCCGGAATCAAACGCGATGGCCGTAAACATCCTCGGCACAAAAAAGGACAAAATCAGCGCCAGCGCGTAGCCCGGGATCACATACCAGAGAATGCTGACGCCCGTCAATACCCTGGTCATCGCCAGTCCCACGGACACGGCCACGCCCAGCGACAGGCTCAGCTTCATGGCCGTACCGGAGACCGCCCCGTCGGTCAGCTCCTCCACCTGCTTCATCAGCACATACACCGCCGGCTCCGCCATGACGATAAAATACCCGATCACCATACCGATGGGCACGATAAGCCAGCGGCGGCGCATTGCGGCCAGAAGCCGGCCCAGATAACTCCCCGCGGGCATAAATCCCACATTGGCTCCGGTCAGGAACACCACCAGGCCGATATAGGTATAGACCAGCCCGATCGTGATCTTCAAAAGCTCCCGCCGCTCGATTTTCAGGAAAAAGAGCTGAAAGGCAATGAAAAACAGCAAAATCGGCAGCAGGGACAGCAGGATCTCTCCCATGTATCGGGGGATGGACGACGTAAACAGCCTCCCCAGTTCCACCGAATCGGCAGCCGTCACAAGTTCCGAACCGGCATAATTGCCGCCGTCCGGATTATAAAGGATCCCCAGAAGCAGCACCGCCAGAATCGGTCCGATGGAGCAGAGCGCCACCAGGCCGAAGCTGTCCTCCGCGGCCCGCTCGTCGCTGCGCACCGAAGCGATCCCCACGCCGAACGCCATGATGAACGGCACGGTCATGGGACCTGTCGTCACGCCGCCGGAATCAAAGGCCACCGCCAGAAAATCCGCCGGCACAAACAGGGCCGCCGCCATCACGATCAGATAAAACACGATCAGCACCGGGGACAGGGGCACCTTAAAGAGCATGCGCAGAAGCGCCAGCACCAGAAACGCCGCCACGCCGCCGGCTACCGCCAGGATCAGCACCGGATTGGGGATCGACGGCACCTGATTGGCCAGCACCTGCAGATCCGGCTCCGATATGGTCACCACGAATCCCAGAACGAAGCCTGCGGCAACGATCAGCCACAGCCTGCGGGACCTGGCCATGCTTCCGCCTGTCCGCTCGCCCATCGGCGTCATCGCAAGCTCCGCCCCCAGCGTAAAAAACATCATCCCAATCAAAAGAAGCGCTGCTCCCGCCAGGAATTCCAAAAGAATACCCGCGGGAACCGGCGCAATGGTAAAAGACAGCAAAAGCACGATCCCCGCCACCGGCAGGACCGCCTTTAAGGATTCTTCCAACTTTTCCTGGAGTTTAGTCCTGTATAACCGCATGAAACTCTCCTTGCTGTTTTTTCGGATCCTGAGACCACCCGGTAAACTTCTTCGGCGCTTCCGCCAGCTGCTGTCCCTCCCGTCCGACCGCCTCCCGGTACCTCCGGCCCGGAACAGCCGCCCCGCCATAACCGCCGCGCGCGGCCGTTCACGCCCGACCCGCAGTCAGGATCTCCCGCTTCCATTATACTAAAGGGCGGCCGGTTTTCCAACTAAAAAAATAAATTTTCCATTCTCCCTCGTTTCCGGACAAACCGCCCGTTCTCAGCAGGACGGCTTGATCCGGGTCCCGATGCCGCAGACCACCCGGTAAACTTCTTCGGCACGTTCCGCCAGCTGCTGTCCTGCCCGTCCGACCGCCTCCCGGTACCTCCGATCTTCCGCATGGACCGGCACGATCCCGTAACCGACCTCATCCAGAATGATCACCGCGTCCGGATGCTCCGCCAGCAGCTTCTCGATCGATTCCGCAACATCGCGGCCTTCCTCCAAAAGCTCCCGGACCCGCAAATGAAAATCCTCCGCAACCCAATACGCGTCTCCCCACATTCTCCGCACGAATTCCCGTTTCCCCTGATACGCTCCGCCGACAACCAGCTTCATGGTTATATCCATTCCTTTCGCTTCGCTCAGGCACAAAACGTTATGAAAATGGTTTCCCTGAGCCTATTTTTTCG
>CANQUA010000094.1 GCA_947626915.1 uncultured Lachnospiraceae bacterium | reverse complement strand
ACCATGTATGGGGATTCGCCCAGTTCCTCCGCTGCCCGTTTCACCGTCAGCTCCGGCCTTTCCTTCACGATCTTAAGGATTCGCCGCCGATCCAGATAGCGTCCTCTCTCTGTCTCCGGCGGAAATGGATAGTCAACCCATACCGTAAAACCTTCCGATAAATCATGCGATGCCATCACACCCTGTCGTGCCGGCGCCGCATCCGCCTTCCCCGTTGATAACTTCAAACTCTTCAGAGGATCGAAACGGATCTCCAGCTGCCATTCATGCACCGCAATCTTCCCGATATCCTGAAGCATCTGTCCCATGGTGGTTGTCTCAAGTCCTCCGTTTTCCAGCCGCAGGCGTATCTTATCAATCCTTTGCTCCAGATCGCGAATCTCAACCTCCTGCCGCGCCAGCTCTTCCTTCTCCATCTGAACCGACTCCAGTTTCTGTTCAATCAGCCGGTTCCGCTTCTGGTAATCCTGATCGGAGATCACGCCGTCCAGCAGCTTCGTCAAAAGAAGTTCTTTCCGCTGACACAGCCTTGCTTCCTCTGCCCCGGATAAGCCGCCGCTTTTCTTTTCTTCCAGCGTCCTGCGCAGCAGGGATACGGCATGCTCGATTATACTGCCTTTGTCCCGCATGGCCAGGTCATAATAATAGTTCCTGCATACCTTCTCAAGTACCTGAAAAAGGATCTCCTCATCCAGATGAACATTGTCGCATCCATCCGGAAATTTTTTCTCGGCCTTACGAATTTGTGCTCTGCTGCCGGACTCCTTTCTTCCTTTCGACAGATAGGTGGAGCATTTCCATTCGACCACCATCTGCTCATGATCCTTATAACTGCGCCGGTGAACACGATAATAGGGCTGGCCGCATTTCGCACAGATCAGCTTGCCGGACAACGCATACCGGCCCAGACTGCCGCTCTTCGGATAGCAGCCGTCCCTTCGGTATTTCCCGGCCCGTGCCGTCATCCGTGCATTCGCCTGTTCCCACACTTCAGCGGTCACGATCGCCGGGACCTGACCGGTTCCATAAATCCACTCCTCCGGCGGCAGCCGTATCTCGCGCTTTGTCTCAAAATCATAATGCCGCCTGTTCATAACAATCGTTCCCATGTAAAGCGGATTACGAATGATCCTGCGCACCGAATTACTGCTGAAGCCGGTTCCGGTCTTTTTCCGATATCCCTGGTTATTGTAAATATTGGCGATCGTCCTGCTTCCATGACCGGCGATGCAATAGGCAAATATTTCCCTGACGATCTCTGCTTCCTCCTCCACCACCGCAACCGACCCGTCCGGCAGCTTCCGATAACCAAAAGTACGCGAGGTAAGCATCGCTTTTCCCCCATTTTTTTGCCGGTTCCGATGGGCATGATTGATCTTTTTGCTCAGTTCCCTGCTGTAATCCTCGGCCAGAATGGCCTTGATGCCGGCGACCAGAGAGTCGTCCGTCGTATAGAACTTATGCTCCAGATAGATATACAGGCGCTTGCCATGGCGCTGCATCCGGTCAAGAAAGAGGTACCAGTCTTTCACATTCCGCATCAGACGATCCTGACTCTTGATCACGATAACATCGAACCGGTCAGACAGAAGATCTTCATAGAGCCGGTTATACTCGTCCCGTCCTTTCGTCGTGGTACCGCTCTTTGACTCCACATACCGGTCCACCAGACGCCAGCGCTGAGCCAGGATGCAGGCCTCGCTTTCCTGCACCTGGTTCCTAAGCGCCTCCACCTGGCTTTCTTCCTCTGTGCTGCACCGGCAGTAGAGGACTGCGCGTATGTAGTCCGCCGTGCCTTATCCCTCCTTTTTCAAATTGGCAAGAAACCGGAGCTGTTCTTCCGGAGTAATCAGGCGCTCGCGAAGAAGAAGAGCGGCGATCTGCGCCAGCAGCTGCCATTCTTTCTGTTTTTCCCGCATAGTATGTACTTCCTGCGTTTTCCCTATCGCTTGCATGTATATTCTCCCGGCATTCTTTATGCTCTCTTTGAAGAATATGCGGAAGCAGCAAATTGTTTCATCTTTCTTAAAATTTTCACGGGATAACTTGCGACAGCTTTAAACAGACCAACAGCCGCACAGCCATGATACCCGATCCATATACGGATACGATCGGGTATCATGGCTGCGCGGCTGCTCCGTTCCTACTATATTCCGTCTTTTTCTGCGGTCGCAAAAAGATTGCCGTAACCGCCGGCAGATCATAACGCTCATAAGGAAGATGCCGGCCCTGCCCAATCCTCTTCCGCTTCATGAAGTTTTTTTCTCAAAGTTTCTTCCAATACAAGAAACGCAGGGATAAAGCTGCCGCGGATCAGCAGGATCCTCTCATCGGCCTTATCCGCATCATAGACATGCGCCAGGGTATTACGGTTTTTCAGCATGGCAAGCCACACGGCAGGATCCTCTACAAATCCCAGCTTATAGCCAAGCTGCAGAATCTCCCTGGGGGAACCGGTCTCAGCTCCTTCCGCCCCGTGCATTCTTAATACTTCCTGCAGCGCTTTCCAGGCAAGTTCAAACGTCAGGCTGAACTGACCAATGACGCCGGTCCTGTATATCTCATCGTTGTCTGCGGCTGCAAAATTTGCTCCTTTCAGCACCTGAAGAGAATTTGCAAAATTATCAAGCTTCTTCATAAATCGTTACCCCGTCCTTTTCAATTTCCGCTCTCAATTCATCGGAGATCCCGGCGTCAAGATCCACCATATCAAAGGTCAGGAGCGAATGCACATGCTCCTTGATGTCCCAGTAAAACGCGTCAAAATCGCCGCCGCTTACTGCAAGATCCACATCGCTTCTTTCCGTATGGGTCCCTCTTGCACGGGATCCGAACAGGATAACCCTGCGAATCCCGTTTTTTCGTGAAATAGCAGAAATATCCCTTACGACCCTTTCCGGAATATGATATAGCGTCCGGGATTTCAGTTTGTCATCCATTACCGGTCCCTCATGATCCATTTTTTGATGTTCTCTGGGGTTATTATACTCTTTTCCCACACAGCAGGCAAGAAAATCTTTCGGGAATACCACCGGCCTGCCTGTACCGTTCTTGCCGGAGCCGGACCGGAATGATTTTAAGGCAACCGGCGCTGCTCCCGCCGCCGCATATACATTCCGGAGACCAGCCATACGCAATCATGCAAGAATGTGAACACAGCTCTTTAAAATGGATCTGCTGGTCATGTCGATCGTGATCCTCTGCCTGGTGTCCACGGTGCTGTACCAGGCTATCAGCATCCTGGAAAAGCGGATGCTGCGCTGACGCACGGACGCCGGCAGCTTTACCGATAACTTTACGGCGCATGGAAAAACAGGGACAGTCAGGCAGCCCGCAGGCGCCGCGGCGTTCTCGGGAGCCGGGAAAGAGGCTGAAACATTGTAATCTGCCTGCGGAAAAGCCGCTGATCGGGGGTGAACGATCACCCTCGGCCGGCGGCTTTGTTTCTCCCCATCCGGACCCTAAGCAGGAGAAGCGCAAACGCCGCGCCGCAGGCTTCGCCCACCGGCAGGGCGCTTGCCAGGCCGTTTTCCCCGGCCATACGGTCCAGCAGGAACATGAACGGGATGTAGAAGACCAGCTCCCGGACCACGGCGTGCAGCAGCGTCCCGAAGCCGTCGCCCATGGCCTGCATGCAGTAGGACGTATGATAATTGAGGAACTGGAACGGGGACGCCACGCAGCGGATCCGGATGAAGACGACGGCGAAACCGATCGTGACCAGAGCCGCTTCCACGTCCCCCGCGGAGGTGCTTAGGAATATCCGCACCAGCGGAGCCGCGAACGCCTGAAACAGCGCCAGGCTCAGCAGGGAGATGCCCAGGCCGTAGACGCGGGCCGTGTTGATCGTGCTTTTCATTCGTTCCTGGTTGCCGGAGGAGAAGTTGTAGGCCACGATCGGAAGCATTCCCTGGCAGATGCCGATGTTGATGGCGTTAGGCAGGCGCTCCACTTTCATGACGATCCCCACCGCCGCCAGGGCCAGATCTCCGTGAACCGCCATCAGGGCGTTCAGGAAAATATTGGCCACGTCGAACAGTCCTGTCAGGATCGCCGACGGGACGCCGACCGTAAAGACGCCCTTCACGTCCGCCCGCTTCACGCCCCGGACGTCGGCAAAGCGGATACTGAGGGCGGAAGTCTTCGACACCTTATTCAGCATGTAAAGCATGTAAATACAGGAAGCGATATTGGAGATCAGCGTCGCCAGCGCGGCGCCGAACACCTCCCAGCCGTCGGGAAGCAGCACGAACATAAACAGCGGATCCAGCGCCATATTCAGGATCCCGCCGCCGGACAGGCCGATGCTGGCCTGCCTGGAATATCCCACATTTCTCAGAAGATGAGCCCCCATCATGGAAAGGATCGTCGGGAGGCTGCCGGCCACCACCACCAGCCACACGTACTGCTTCGCGTAGCCCATGGTGGATTCCGACGCGCCCAGAAGTTTCAGGATGGGCGTCATAAACAGGCCGATCAGCAGGGAGTAGGCCAGCGCGATGGCGATGGTGCAGTAGAAGCTGAAGGCGCTGACCTTCTTCGCGTCCGCGTCCCTGCCGCTTCCGATCATCCTGGCCACCTGGCTTCCGCCGCCGATACCAAACAGGTTGGAGAAAGCGATGGTCATCATGAACAGCGTGAAAGCCACCGTCACCGCCGCCACCATGTAGGAATTGCCGGTGCGGCCGATGAAAAATGTGTCAACCATATTGTAGATCAGATTGATCAGCTGGCTGATGATCGTGGGTATAGCCATGGCCGCGATGGCCTTCGGCACCGGCATGGTCTCAAAAAGTTCCTTTTTGTCGTTTGTTTTCATAAAAATCACCTCTGTCTCACAACTATACTTTTTTGAAACGGTTCTGTCAATTCCCGCTGTGAAATTTTTCATTCTAAGCGCTGCTATTCAGGCCCCTTGCGCCCCATTCACAAAACTTGCCGCTGTAAATTACGCTTTCTTAACAGATTGTCAGAATCCAGTCAGAAACCATTCATTCTTCTCTGCTAGAATCAATACTATCACAAATATTTCCCATCAAGAGGAGGAACGAAAATGGCTGCATTGATTGGTTTTGCCATGATCATCCTGATCGTGGTCCTGCTGCTGAAGGGCAAAATGGCCCCCATCGTGGTGCTGGCCGTGGTTCCCACCGTCGCGGCGCTGCTTCTCGGCTTCGGCCCGCAGGAAATCGGAGGTTTCATCAAAGACGGCATCGGAACCACCACAAGCAACGGCATCCTGTTCATTTTCTCGGTGATCTATTTCGGCGTAATGTCCGACACCGGCATGTTTGACGTGATCGTGAATTTCCTGGTCAAACTGGCCGGCAACAATGTCATCGCCGTCACCGTGGCCACGGCGATCATCGCCACCATCGCCCACCTGGACGGAACGACGGCTACCACCGTTCTGATCACCATCCCGGCGCTGTACCCGGTCTACAAATCCATGAAGATCGACGGAAGGATTCTTCTGTGCCTGACCGGCGCCTGCATGGGCGTCATGAACCTGCTGCCCTGGGGCGGTCCCGTGGCCCGCGCCGCCACGGTTCTGCAGATGGACGCCAACGAGCTGTGGCATATCCTGATCCCGATTCAGATCGTCGGCCTTGTCTTCAACATCGTCGTCGCCGTTCTCCTGGGCATGCTGGCCATCAAACAGGGCGCAGGCGCAGGCAAGGGTGAGATCGTTGAGGTGGACGCAAAGGCTCAGGAGGAAGAAAACGCCCTGCGCCGTCCGAAGCTGCTGATCTTTAACCTGATCCTGACCATCGCTCTGATCGCAGCTCTGTCCACCGACTATATTACCAGCTATGTGGCGTTTCTGCTGGCTCTGGGCGTAGCCCTGGCCGTCAACTATCCGGATCAGAAGACCCAGGATAAGCTGATCAAAAAGCACGCCCCCGCGGCACTGATGATCTCCGGAACCCTGTTCGCTGCCGGCGCCATGGTCGGCGTTCTGGACGGAACCGGCATGCTGACCGCCATGGCCAACGCGATCATGGGCATCATCCCCACGTTCCTCGGCAAATTCATCCATGTGATCTTCGGCATCCTGGCGCTGCCGCTGGGCCTGTGCGTAGGAACCGACGCTTACTTCTACGGCGTCATGCCTCTGGTTATGGAAGTCGGCGAGACCTACGGCGTCGCTGCCTTAAGCACCGGCATCACCATGGTTATCGGCAAGAACCTGGCCCTGATGGTCAGCCCGCTGGTGCCGGCCACCTTCCTGGCCACCGGCCTTACCAATATCGAGCTGAAAGACCATATGAAATTCAGCATTCCGATCTACTGGGCCATCAGCATCTGCATGGTCATTATCGGAATTATCATCGGGATTGTTCCGATCTGAGACGGGCATTTACAGTATTTTTGCTGCCATACCTGCAGGTACGGGAGGGAGTCCTTAAGCGGCTCCTTTCCGTACCGCTTCCATTTGTACGTTTTCGCCTTGTCCCGCAGATTATATTATGGTATACTTGCGGGGAAAGTGCCGATGACGCCTGCGCCGATCTGCGTTTAACGGGTATCTCCATCGAGGCGCCGGTTCCCATTTTCCCGCACTGCCGGCAAGGCACAGCTCCCAGAAAGAGGCAATTTCCTATGGCAAATGAAAAAATCCTGGTTGTTGACGACGAACTGCCCATCCGCATGGCGCTTAAGACCGCTTTTGTCCGGGAGGGAATGCAGGTGACCGAGGCCGGCTGCGGCAAAGACGCCCTTCGGCTTCTCCACTCCCAGAACTTCGACCTGATCGTTCTGGATATCATGATGCAGGATATCGACGGCTACACCATTCTCCAGTCCCTGCGCTCCGAAGGCATACTGACGCCGGTTCTGATGCTCAGCGGCAGGCAGGAGGAGATGGACCAGGTGCTGGGTCTGGGGCTTGGCGCCGACGACTACCTGACAAAGCCGTTTCATTTATCCGTGCTGATTCAGAAAGTGAAAGCCCTGATCCGGCGCAGCTCCATCTACAATCAGTCGCGGCAGAACGTGATCACCGTCGGCCCGTTCCGCTTCGACACTATGCGGCTGGAATGTTATAAAAATGACCGGCTCTTAAGCTTTACGGCCCGGGAGCTGGCACTGTTTCGGTTCCTTCTGGAGCATCCGGGGCAGGTGTTCACCAAAGAGCAGCTTTATCAGCAGGTCTGGAACGAGAACCTGGTCGACGACAATACGATCATGGTCTACATGAAGCGGCTGCGGGAAAAGATTGAAGACGATCCAAAGAATCCCAGATACATCACCACCATCAGAGGAATCGGGTATTTGTTCTATGGCCAGAAACAGTAAATTATCATCCTTTGCGGAAATGCTGCGCCAGCGCCGCATTCAGATTCTCGGCGGCGTCGGATTTCT
>CANQUA010000093.1 GCA_947626915.1 uncultured Lachnospiraceae bacterium | reverse complement strand
ACGCAGAAGCTGGCGCTTCCGACGCTGATCGCGCTTGCTTCCATCGCGATGGCCAGGCCGACAGTCAGCAGCCTGGCTGTGTTGGGGGATATCAGTATCGCGGGTACGATTATGAAGGTGGATGAGCTCGCGAATACCTTACAGGTGTGTCTTGACAGCGGAGCAAAGAAGGTTCTGCTTCCGATTACCTCAGCGGCTGACCTCGGAACCGTACCGTCGGAGTTGATCGGATGCTTTAATCTGATCTTTTATCAGAGCGCGGAAGACGCAGTTTTCAAGGCGCTGGGGGTAGAGTAAAAGATAGCAAGGTTCTCTCCTATCGCAGGTCCTCCAATGACTCCGCAAACCCCAAGACCACAAAAGGGGAACAGCTGTGCCCGGATCTCCCCGAACACGGCTGTTCCCCGTCTTTATCACTGCTCTCTTTATTGCATCCCTGCCCGGCAGCCGCCCCATTTAACAATATCTCCCCGGTTTCTCCCTGCCGCAAGCAGCCGGCCGAAACACGCTCTCCCGCCGTCAGAACAGGACCACTTCCCCGTCTACGACGCCGAAATAGACCGGGTCGCCCACATCGATCCCGGCGCGGCCGCTGGTGGCTTCGGTGATTTCCGCCGTCAGGGAGGCCGTCTCCTCCTGGGGAACCATCAGCGTCAGTTCCACGTGATCGGTGTACTGAGTGTCCAGGGCGGTCAGTTTTCTCTTCGCCTGAATATACTGGATTTTGCCAATGCCGGTGTAATCCGTGACGATCCGCACCTGGCTGCCCGGACGCTTCTCAACGATCTTACTGTGTTTCAGGCCCTCCTGCACCGCTCCGGAATAGGCGCGCACCAGACCGCCCGTACCTAAAAGGGTCCCGCCGAAATACCGGGTCACCACAACGCAGATATCCCGAACGCCCTCCCCCAGAAGCACATCCAGCATGGGACGCCCCGCGGTCTGGCTGGGCTCCCCGTCGTCGCTGCATTTCTGGAGCTGCCCCCGTTCGCCGATCACATAGGCGTAGCAGTTATGGCTGGCGTCCCAATACTTTTTCCGCAGGCTCTCCACAAAACCCGCGGCTTCCTCCTCCGATGACGCCGGCTTCGTCGTCGCGATGAAACGGGATTTTTTCTCGATCAGCTCTCCCGTACCGCCCTCCCACAATATTTTATATCCGATCAGCTTAACGCACCCCTTTCCTGAAACGATAACCGCCTCTCTTCCGTATAACCGCCGCGGCATCTCCCTATAAAAAACGCTCTTTCGTATATAATAATATAAATTTTATTTCCATACAAGATTTCCATACGTTTTCTGTAAGAAACCTGATATTGAACTGAATGGAAAATTTTGCTATAATAAGGCGGTGAAGGAGGTTTTTCCATGAATTACGGAAAAAGAGCGACAGCCAAAACGATCAAAGAGGCTGCTTCCAAAACCCGCAAATGCGGAAATAAGCTCATCCTGGCCATCGTAGAGACGATGCTTCTGCTGCTGATCCTGTGCGCAGGCTTCGGCATCAGCACCGGCATCGGCATTATCACCGGCATCATCGACAACGCTCCTGCAATCAACATTGACAGCATTGTCCCCCAGGGACTGGCGACGACCGTTTACGATAATCAGGGCAATGTGATCGCCACGCTGGTGCAGGCCGGTTCCAACCGCGACCCGGCTACCTACGACGAATTTCCCCAGGACCTGATCGACGCGTTTGTGGCGATTGAGGATTCCCGCTTCTGGCAGCACAACGGCATCGATATCCGATCGATCCTGCGCGCGGTCCGGGGCGTGCTGACCCATAATTCCTCAGACGGCGGCGGAAGCACCATTACACAGCAGCTGATCAAAAACAATGTTTTTGACGGCGGAAGAGAAAACAGCATCGGAGAAACACTGGAGAGAAAATTTCAGGAGCAGTTCCTGGCCGTCCAGCTGACCAAAACCATGGACCGCAAGCTGATCCTGACCAATTATTTAAATACGATCAACCTGGGCAACAACTGCCTGGGCGTGAAAGTTGCCGCGCGGCGCTATTTTAATAAGGATGTTTCCGATCTGACCTTATCCGAATGCGCCGTCATCGCGGGCATTACGCAGAACCCCTACCAGCTGAACCCGATTTCCGGTCAGGAAAAAAACGCGGAAAAGCGCGAAGTCATTCTCCGGTACATGAAGGAACAGGGGTACATTGACCAGGAGGAATACGACGAGGCCATGGCCGACGACGTATACTCCCGCATCCAGCTGGTGGATTCCAACGCCAAGGATACCTCCACGGTCTACAGCTATTTCGTGGACGAGCTTACCAGCCAGATCCGTGAAGATCTGATCAATAAAGCCGGATACACCGCGACCCAGGCCCATAACCTGATGTACAGCGGCGGGCTCCAGGTTATCACGACCCAGGATCCCAGGCTGCAGGCCATTGTCGATGAGGAAATCAATAACCCGGACAATTATCCCACGGTCCGCTATTCCATCGAATACCGCCTCTCTGTGACCCACAAAGACGGCACGACAGAGCATTTCAATCACGGCCATATCCGCAACTGGCACCGGCAGGTCCTGGGGGAGATGGATTTCGACGCCCTCTACGACAGCAAGGAAGAGGCCATGGAGGATGTGGAGAATTACAAAAAATACCTGCTGAAGGAGGGCGACAAGATCATCGGCGAATCCGTCTCCTTCGCGCTGCAGCCCCAGATCTCCTTCGTCCTGATCGATCAGTCCACAGGCGAGGTGAAGGCCATCAGCGGCGGCCGCGGAGAAAAGACGGTCAATCTGGCCTTAAACCGCGCCACCGGCGTCCCGCGGCAGCCCGGTTCCACGTTCAAGATCGTGACTTCCTTCGCGCCGGCGCTGGATACCTGCGGCAGCACGCTGGGCACCGTCTACTATGACGCGCCCTATACGGTGGGGACCAAGACGTTCCGCAACTGGGGCAGCTGGAGCTATCAGGGCTACTCCAGCATCCGCGAGGGCATCATTTACTCCATGAACATCGTGGCGGTCCGCTGCCTGATGGAAACGGTCACGCCGCAGCTGGGCATCGAGTACGCCCAGAATCTGGGCATTACCACTGTGTCGGCCCAGGATTACAACGCCTCTACCGCCCTGGGCGGCATCACCGAGGGCGTCACCAACCTGGAACTGACGGGAGCCTACGCCACCATCGCCAACAGCGGCGTTTACAAGGAACCGATCTTCTACACGAAGATCCTGGACCGCAACGGCAAGGTCCTGCTGGAGAATGAACCGGAGACCCGCCGCGTGCTCAAGGATTCCACCGCGTTCCTCCTGACCGACGCCATGAAGGATTCCACGATCTACAGCCGGAAATTCAGCTCCGGCTCCGGTCCCACCGCTACCAGCACCAGCGCCCACCTCGACAATATGTCCTGCGCCGGCAAGAGCGGCACCACCTCCGAAAATGTAGACGTCTGGTTCGTAGGCTTCACGCCTTATTATACTGCCGGCGTCTGGGTCGGTTACGACCTGCACCAGACCTTACGCAGCAATGAGACCTCTTACCACAAAGTGATCTGGAAAAAGATCATGGACCGCATTCATGAGGGATTGGAGGATCCCGGATTTACCCAGCCCTACAGCCTGGAATCGGCGCAGATCTGCCGCAAATCCGGCAAGCTGGCGATTCCCGGCGTCTGCGACGCGGATCCCAGAGGCAATGCGGTCTATACGGAATATTTTGCCAAAGGCACCGTACCGGCCGACGTCTGCGACGTTCACGTAACGGCCAGCGTCTGCACCGAATCCGGCCTTCTGGCTACCGAGTTCTGTCCGGAACGGTCCGACCGCGTATTTATCCGGATCCCGGACGGCGAGACAGGCGCTACCGACGACGTCCTTTTCGCAATGCCGGCTTCCTGTACGCTTCATACCGAGTCCGCCGTCGTACTCCCGCCGGATATCGCACCCAATCCGGATTCCGGCCCGCCGGAGGGAACGGAGGCAGACGAAACAGCTGTCGCTCCGCCGTTCCAGTTCACACCATAGGAGCCGCGGCAAACCGAACGCAAACCAACCGGCCGCCTCCGGAAACTTATCCGAACCTCCCCCGCCAGACATATGCGGATCAGATTTACGGACAAGCTCCCGGAGGCGGCCGGTTCCATTTACCGCCGAGGCGCTTTCATTCAGCCTTTCATCTTCGGTTTGAAGACCAGGGACCCCAGGTACCCAAAGACCAGCGCCCCGGAAATGCCCACCGCGCTGGCTGTAAACCCGCCTTTAAAGATCCCCAGGAAACCGTCGTTTGCCAGTCCCTCCTTCACACCCTTCCAGAGCGTATTTCCAAAGCCCAGAAGCGGCACCGTCGCTCCGGCCCCGGCCCACCGGGCGAACGGCTCGTAGAGTCCCAGGCATCCCAGAACGGCGCCCGTGACTACCAGCGTGACCATGACCCGGCCGGGCATCAGCTTTGTCTTATCCAGCAAAATCTGTACCAGACCACAGATGGCGCCTCCCACCAAAAACGCTTTCACATAATCCATATGGTTCCCTCTTTTCTATGCCGCAGACTGCCGCATTTCCCGGCTGCCGGGATGGCCTTTGGAACCATTTTTGTTTTCCCGGACCGTTTCCTGCGGCTGTCTGTCCGCTGTTTGCAGTTTTTCCAGTCATTCTTTGTTATTGTCCGCTGACGGTGCGTTCTCTTGTAGTTCCCGTTTTCTTATAGTTCCGGCTGTTTTCGGGGTGCCTTTCCAGGCACGGTTCCGGAGTTCTTTGCTATGGCGTCCGGTTCAGCCCTGCTCGATCACCACGCCGTGGGCGATGCCGGGGATACTCTGGCCCTCGTTAAAGCTGACTGTAGACAAAAGGGCGCCCGTGGGCAGGAACAGCACCCGCTTCCATTCTCCGGCGCGCAGCCTGGGCAGTATATAGGCGGCCAGTGTTACCGCCGAACATCCGCAGCCGCTGCCGCCTGCGTGGGTATCCTGTTTCCCGCTGTTATAGATCTCGATTCCGCAGTCCATATGGACATCCTTCAGATCATGCCCTTCCTGCTTCATCATGTCCAGCAGGATCTTCCTTCCGATTTCGCCCAGATCTCCCGTGATGATCCTGTCATAATGGGTTTCGTCCACGCCGAAATCTTCAAAATTCTGCCGGATCGTGTGTACCGCCGCCGGGGCCATGGCCGCTCCCATGTTCATGGAGTCCTGAACGCCCAGGTCCACGATCCTGCCGGGTGTCACGCCGGTGATGCGCGGACAGCCTTTCGTGTTCTCCCCGGCTTTCCCCACGACCGCGGCCCCGCATCCGGTCACGGTCCAGGTAGCGGAATAAGGCCGCTGATTGCCGTAAGCCAGCGGAAAGCGAAACTGCTTCTCCGCCGTCGCGAAATGACTGGAAGCAATGGCCAGCGTCTTCTCCGCATAGCCGCCATGCACCGTCATGGCCGCCAGCGTCAGGGCCTCGCCCATGGTCGAACATGCCCCGTATAGCCCGAACAGCGGTATCTCCAGATCCACGGTTCCGAACGAGGTGGCGATCAGCTGGCCCAGCAGATCCCCGGCAAACAGATATCGGACCTCCTTTTTGCGGATCCCTCCTTTTTCCAGCGCCAGATCCGCCGTTTGCTTCTGCATGGCCGATTCCGCCTGCTCCCAGTTCTCCATCCCGAACATTTCATCCTGTTCTACCACGTCGATGCTGCTTCCCAACGGTCCTTCACCTTCTTTTTTACCCGCCACGGACGCCGCGCTGATAATGACCGGCGGCTCCTCAAATTCAATGCTCGCTCTTCCTCTCTGCATAAGTCCTCCTTTTCCTCTTTTGGACTACTATCCCCGGATTTTGCAAAAGTATGCAGAGAGGCGGTTTCCGAAAACGTCGGGAAACGGCTGCGGGAAACATGACGTGCGGAGAGAAAAAATAAGAACCAAAAGACTGATGCCTGCTTGGTGCGGGGTCTCAAATCCCCCCGCAGCTGCGGACCGCGTCTTTCATGCTCCGCACATAGGCCCCCACATATTCCGCGGCCTCCGTCCCGTACCGCTCCAGCAGCTTGATGATCGCCGAACCGACGATCGCGCCGTCGGCGATAGCGGCCATTTTTTTCGCCTGCTCCGGCGTGGAGATGCCGAAGCCGATGGCGCAGGGCACGCTCGTATTGGCGCGGATCACCTCGACGATGGACGCCAGATCCGTCTTGATCTCGCTGCGGGTCCCGGTGACGCCCAGGCTGGAGACTACGTAAATGAATCCCTCCGCCTCTTTCGCGATCATCGCGATCCGGTTCTGGGAGGTAGGGGCGATCAGGGAGATCAGGTCCACGCCATACCGCCGACAAAGGGGCAGAAATTCCTCTTTCTCCTCATAAGGCAGATCCGGCAGGATCAGGCCGTCAATGCCGATCTGATTGCATATACCGATGAACCGCTCCGCCCCGTAAGAAAAGACCACGTTGGCGTAGGTCATGAATACCATCGGCACGGTCACATCCTGCCTGAGGTCCCGCACCAGCGCAAATATCTTATCGGTGGTAACGCCGCCGGTCAGGGCCCGCAGATTCGCGCCCTGGATCACCGGCCCCTCGGCCGTCGGGTCGGAAAACGGGATGCCCAGCTCGATGAGGTCGGCCCCATTTTCGGCGCAGGCCCGCACCACGGCCGCGGTGGTCTTAAGGTCCGGATCGCCGCAGGTGATGAACGGGATAAACGCTTTTCCATTCGCAAATGCTTCTCGGATCCTACTCATGGATATCCTCCCCTCTGTAGCGGGCGATGGCGGCGCAGTCCTTGTCGCCCCGTCCGGAAATGGTGATGACAATGATCTGATCGCGGCCCATCTCCGGCGCGATCTTCATGGCGTGCGCCACGGCATGGGCCGACTCGATGGCCGGGATAATGCCCTCGGTCCGCGCCAGATATTCGAACGCGCAGACCGCCTCGTCGTCCGTGACCGGCACATACTCGGCGCGGCCGATGTCATGGAGATGGGCGTGCTCCGGCCCGATGCCCGGATAATCCAGACCCGCGGAGATCGAGTAGACCGGCGCGATCTGGCCGTATTCGTCCTGGCAGAAATAAGATTTCATGCCGTGGAAAATGCCCAGCCGCCCCGTGTTGATCGTGGCCGCCGTTTCGAACGTGTCAATGCCGCGGCCCGCCGCCTCGCAGCCGATGAGCCGCACGCCCGGATCGCCGATGAAATGATAGAAACTGCCGATGGCGTTGGAACCGCCGCCCACGCAGGCCATCACCACGTCCGGGAGACGTCCCTCTTTCTCTTTAAGCTGCGCCTTGATCTCTTTGGAGATCACCGCCTGGAAATCCCGGACGATGGTTGGGAACGGATGGGGTCCCATAACGGAACCCAGGCAGTAGTGCGTATCGTCGATGCGGCTGGTCCATTCCCGCATGGCCTCGGAAACCGCGTCTTTCAGCGTGGCGGTGCCGGTCTTCACCGGGACCACCTCCGCGCCCAACAGCCGCATCCGGTAAACG
>CANQUA010000092.1 GCA_947626915.1 uncultured Lachnospiraceae bacterium | reverse complement strand
GAGCAGAAATACCATGTGAGCAATACAGTGCTTATCTCTATTGGGAATCTTCAGGAAACACAAAAGCTTGAGGTTCTGCGTGCCAGTGACGTTGAGATTATAACTGAGAGCGGAGATGATAACTCCGGCCATGTCACGGCATGGCTGGAGGTTACGGGAGAAGGAGTCTTTACAATCGACTTGCAGGCTGCGGAGTTTTCTCTTGACAATAACCGGCGTTATGTTCTGGTCAGGATTCCGGAGCCGGAGTTGGAGAATATTGCAATAACAAAAACAGAGAAAAAATTGTTTGTGGATGATTTTGCAAACGGGAGCTACAGTGAGGGTGTTGAGTTGGCTTTAAAACAGCAACACGAAGCGGAGCTTCGGATTCAGAGGGCCTTGATGTCAAATCAGTATATCTTTGAAAACGCTAAAAAGGTCGCGGTCAGCACGATTCAAAACCTGGTAAAGCAGTTTAACCCGGATATTCCGGATATAATCGTGGAAGTGGAATTCATGGGATGATGGCATGGAATAGATATGTACCATGGCACAATGGAGTCAGACTTACACATGGAGCAGGAGGATTCAGCAGGGGATCATTTTCTCGGAGCCGAATCCTCTATTGCGTCAGAGTATAAAAAGAGCGATATAAAATTAACAGAAATATCCGGAATATTTTCAGCATGAAAGGACGGAAACATATGAGAAAGCGATTTGCCGCAGCGGCGTGGGCGGTGTCTGCCGCGCTGACGGTCAATCTGACGGCGTTTGCGGGACAATACCGGCTGGTGGTGGCAGAGGGATGACGGCAGCTATCCGAAAAACGGCTGGGAATGGGTGGACGATGACGGGGACGGCGTAGAACAGTGTTATTATTTTGACGGGAACGGTTATATGCTCGCGGATACCACGACGCCGGACGGCTGCACGGTGAACGGATCCGGAGCCTGGGTGGAAAACGGGGCGGTGCAGACGCGGACGGCGGAAACGGTGCGCTATCCGGCAAATGAGTTTGACCGTGCTGCGTGGTATGGATTTTTGCCGGAGGAGCTGTCCGGGATGGATAAAAGTGCGCCGGTTACCTGGAAGCAGTTTTGCGGCCTGCTGGGCAGGATGATTCAGGTATGGGACGCGGGCCAATATGATGCCTGGTGCAGCAAGACGGCGCAGGCTCCGGATATCGGGATTACCTGGGACGGGGCGATGCTGGCGTTGTTTGAGGCGGCACGGCTTCTGGATGCTGCGGAGATGAACGCGGAGAGCAATGCGGGTTATGATTATATGAATCCACAGTTATACCCTTTGCTTGACGGGCAGGCCATTGTTCATGTGGAAGAATCTTATGGCGATCAGGATATTCCGAAGTGGAACGCGGCCGTTCAATATAGTGCCCGCCGGGTTTCCTGCGTCAGCGGGCATGAGCTGATTGAGCCCGTGCAGAAGCAGGTGGATCTGTCGACGCCGCTGGATTTGCAGACGGCGGTATGCGCGGCGGTCCGGCTGTATGAAAGCGTGCCGGAGCATTTGCCGGAGGCGGGTATCATTGATACGCAGGAGAGCGGCGCGTGGGAAGCGGCGTTCCTCAATGCTGCGGATCAGAGGATTGCGGAGATTATCAATAATTCTGAAAATTTCATGCCGGAACAGGTTCATGATGTTTACTATATTTCCAATCGGGGCAACGACGCGAATGACGGCAAATCTCCGGCTCGTGCCTGGGCGACGCTTGAACGGATCAATCAGTCTTATCTGCAGCCCAATGATGTTGTCTGTTTTGAACGCGGCGGTCTGTGGCGCGGGAAACTGGAAAGCCAGCCTGCGATCACCTATACGACTTATGGCGAGGGTCCAAAACCCATCATTACCTGTTCGCCTGCCGACGGGAGCGGCGCTGAGAACTGGACGCTGTACGGACACAGCAGCGACGGAGGGCTGATTTGGCAGTATGCGCACGAGATTGGGGAGACAGGCGGCATTATTCTGGGAGACACGAATACGATTGCAAGGCGCGTGTTCGCATGGTACGACGGCAAGAATTTTTACAATACGTGGAATAATCAGATTCCGTTCCAGCTGGAAAATGAACTGCTGTGGGATTTAAGCTTTTATTGCGCCATCGAGTACCCGCAGTGTGAGCTGCCGTTCCAGGCAAACGGCAACCCGGGCGATTTTTCCGGCAGGACGACGATCTTTCTCCGGTGCGATGCGGGAAATCCGGGAGAAGTGTACGACAAGATTGAATTTATGAGCACCCAGGTGGACAGGCTGCCATTTGGCAATATCCGGCTGGAGGAGCAATGCTCGCTTTATAATCTTTCCATTCAATATTTTGGCGCCCGGGCCGTTATGCTTGACGACGGCTGCACGGTGAAATACTGCGATATCGGTTACGGGAGCGGAATCGTGTATGATTATTTTCAGCCGGGAGAGGATCAGTGCGGTATCTGGATCGATGCCAGCGCCATCTTTTTCCAGGCGTCCGATGTGACGATAGAGAACAATTACATTCATGATGTGGAAGACCATGCGGTTACGCTGGAGATAGGCGGCGACGCGGAAGCGATGCGCGAGAGAGCTCCGTTCCAGAATAACGTGATCCGGGATAATGTTGTCAGAAGATGCAACGGAGGCATTTACTGGGCAAACAATCAGGGAGAAATTCAGGATATCGAAGTCTTCGGACCGTCCGAGATTCGGGGGAATTATCTGATGGAAACGGGTTACGGCTGGTATGCAGACCGCCTTTCCAATATGGATCCCGGCGCGGCGCTCGGGCTGGGCCGTGTTGCGCTTGATTTCGGCGGCTCCTATTGCCGCGGCATCCGCGGCGTGCGGGTAGAGGATAATGTATTTTACAGGGCAGATTTTCATCTGGTGACCACCAGAGGGTGCATCTGGCAGAATGGGGATATGCCGTATTTCCACGGCAATACCTACGCGCAGGATGTGGGTCACGGCCTGATCCACGATCAGTCCGCCGCCGTGCGGCTATATGACAAGGAAAGTGCAAGAAATTATCTTATCAAATGGTATCGGGATGAGGATTTTGAGGTTTATCTGTTGAAATAGGCGACAAATGAAGCGGAGGCCATGCAATCTGCGTGACTGTGCGGAAGCGGGAGGAATGGAAAAGAAC
Source organism: uncultured Lachnospiraceae bacterium (assembly GCA_947626915.1). Lineage (GTDB taxonomy): Bacteria > Bacillota > Clostridia > Lachnospirales > Lachnospiraceae > UBA3402. Next base: position 4,564 of record CANQUA010000092.1, on the reverse strand, counting down.
GGAAGAGAAATTTGCCGCAAAACGATTGACAAAACCCAGTCATACCCCTTGCAGATGAAAAAATGTGGATTCTTCCCCGAAACTGTGGTAAGATAAAGTATCAGGATGAGGCGGGCGGGATGACGGGAGGTTCAAGTGCGGCCTATGATCATTGAGAATACGCTTGCCAAAAACATTGCCGCAGCCGGAGAGAAGGTGGCCTACGACGCGGCCTGCAAACGGCTGCTGGCCAACAAAAGCATCCTTGCTTGGATCATGAAAAGCTGTGTGGAGGAATACCGGGAGATCGATGTCAAAGAGATTGCCGCGAGGTATATAGAAGGCGAGCCTCAGATCGCTGAGACGGCGGTGAATCCGGACGAACAGCCTGGCGGCGGGGAGCAAATCAAAGGAACCGGGGCAGAAGACAGTACGATGACGGAGGGAACCGTTACGTATGATATCCGCTTTTATGCGATAGCCCCGCGGAATGGGGAACTCCTGCGGCTGATCGTCAATGTGGAGGCCCAGAATGATTTTTATCCGGGCTATCCCATTATCAAACGCGGTCTGTATTATTGCAGCAGGATGATCTCTTCCCAGTATGGGGTGGAGTTTACCCATGCTCATTACGAAAAGATTAAAAAGGTTTATTCGATCTGGATCTGTGTGAATCCGCCGAAGCATCGGGAGAATACGATTGCCAGATACCGGATCCAGGAAGAAAACCTGGTTGGCGAGACGCACGAAAAAAAGGAGAATTATGACCTGCTGACAGCGGTTATGATCTGCCTGGGAAATGCAAAAGACAGTAACTATACGGGAATTTTGAAGCTGCTGGAGGTGCTTCTTTCGACGGAGAGGAAGCCGGAGGAGAAAAAGAGAATCCTGCAGGAAGATTTTGATATCGAGATGACGAAAGCATTGGAGAGCGAGGTGGAGGTCATGTGTAATCTGAGCGATGGAGTAGAAGCGAGAGGGATTGAGAAGGGCAGGAGAGAAGGCAGGCAAGAAGGTATAAAAGAAGGCAGACAAGAAGGAATAAAAGAAGGCAGACAAGAGGGCAGGAAAGAAGGCGTCAAGGAGGCGCTCATGGCGTCGATTCGGAATTTAACGGAGACGATGGGATGGAGCGCCCAGCAGGCCATGGATGCGCTGAAGATTCCGGCGGAGGAACGGTCATGGTATGCCGGCGCGATGAAAAGGTAATTTTATGAAGATGAACCGGTCCCGGCGCGCCCGAAGCTGTTCGCGGCTCAAGGCGCGGCCGGGATATTTTTACCGGAGGGATTCTAAAAGAGCGCGTATCTGCCGTTTGCCGGCACGCTGGCTTGGGTTTCCCTCAAATTTTCTCATAATAATTCCTGAAAAAATGAGCAAGCGAAAAAACAGCAAAATTTCAGAATGACATTTTACAGCATGGACAGAACAGGAGAGAACGTATGCAATCACAGGAAGAATACATGCGGGGCCTGAAACAATGGCTTCATGACACAGAGGATGTTCCGCTGGAGGAAATGGCGGAATTTTTTACCAGGCGGCTGGGGGACTATGAGGAACATATGTCTTTTTGGGCGGAATCATACCGGCTGTTTGCCGAAGTATTGCCGCCCGGCTGCCGGAAAATCCTGGATCTGGGCTGCGGGACCGGTCTGGAACTGGATCAGATTTGGCAAAAGGATCCGGAAATTGAGGTTACGGGGGTCGATTTGTGCCGGGATATGCTGGACAAGTTATCGGACAAGCATCCTGACCGGCATTTTACCGCGGTATGCCAGGATTATTTTCAATATGATCCGGGACGGGAGCAATGGGATGCCGCCATTTCATTTGAAAGTCTGCATCATTTTCTGCCGGAGCGCAAAAGGGAACTGTACCGGAAGATTTGCCGGAGCGTGAAAGCGGGCGGCGTGTTTATATTGGGAGATTATATCGCCTGCTGCGAGGAAGAAGAACAGCTTCTGCGCGCCGGGTATTGGAAGCGGAGAGAGCGGTCCGCGCTTCCGGAGGACGTTTTCGTGCATTTTGATATTCCGCTGACCCTGGAGCATGAAAAAGAGCTGCTGCGGGAGGCCGGATTTGCGATTGAGCATGTGCTGGACGGCGATGCGGTGATTATCATAGGGAGAAAAGGAAAATAGCGGGCAGGCAGAGGCCCATGTATTTTCAGGGCGGATTGTCATCCGGCAAACGCCGGGGTGAACGTAACCGTTCCGGACGTTTGCAGGCGTCTCAAAAGGCCAAAAAGTCGGGAAAATCGCTTGACAGAACCCCTCGGGGGGGTAATATAAAACCATCAAAATCTGCAGAGAGCTTCTGCGGGAGAAAGGATGGCAGAGATGAAAAAGAGGTTTGTGTTTACGGCGGTTTTAGCGGCGACGGCGGCCCTGGCTGCGAGCACGGCGGCTTTTGCGGGGCAATGGCGCGGGGATTACGCCAGCGGCTGGTGGTGGCAGGAGGACGATGGCAGCTGGCCGGCCGGCGAATGGAAAGTGATTGACGCCGATTAGGACGGGATCGGGGAGTGGTACTACTTTAACAATGCCGGTTATATGCTGGCGAATACGACGGTGGACGGATGCACGCTCAACAGCGAGGGACAATGGACGCAGAACGGCGCGGTTGTGACGGAGAAAACGTCCGCTTCCACGGGACAGAATACGGCGGCGAGTCAGACCTCCGTGCCGAAAGGAGTGCCGGTGGAGATCCCGGGCACGTATTCATATGTGTATTTTAAGGATTACAAAATGGTCAGCGGCCGGATGCTCTTTCAGGATTCGGACACAAAGCTGTACGGTTATATGGACGGCGCGGGCAACGTCGTGATCGCCCCGCAATACAATGGCTATGGGACTGGAAATTTCTCCGAGTACGGCTATGCGATTGTATACGCAGACGGCGGCTATGCGCTGATCGATACCAGCGGGCAGTATATGGTAGCTCCCGGTTCTGTTTGGTCATTAAATGGCATAGGGTACAATGTATATACGTTTGCCACCAGTTCGAGTTCGCCTAAAGGCATTATCATAGGCGGCGTCCGCAAGGCGGAGCCGACTTATACGAATGTCTATACCAACGGAGTATATATCATGGGCATGACCGGTTCCGGTTTTGACATTTTTGATATGTCCGGGAATAAAATGGGTTATGTGGAAGGCCAGGCGATCAGCTATAAAAACGGTTCTCCGCTGATCGCGGTGCGTAAGGGGACCAAGTATGCGCTGGTCTATGGCGGCAAGGCGATCACGGACTATCTGTACGATTCCATCCATCTGCACCATGACTCTACTCTGGCGGTGCTTGTCAGCGGTTCGCGGATGGCTCTGGCCGGGGAGAACGGAATTATCTTAGGTTTGGGAGAGTATTTATACGGTATCAATGAGGGCATTCTGGATGACAGGCAGAGTCTCGTCGGCGGCTACGCCCTGGTTCAGGATGTAGACGGAGAAGCCGGTTATGCCCTGGCGGACGCGACCGGACTCGTGTCCGAGTTCTCTGCGGGCAGCAACAGATGGCTTTATGACAGAGATACTTCCGCCAACGGCGTCATGCTGGTGGTGGGCACGGACAATAAGAGCTCAAAAGTGGTAGATCTCGCTTCCGGGGAAGTTTATCCCGGCGACTATTACAATGGCTATTATATTGAACTGAAAGACGGTACGTATTATCTGATGGATGGGACCAGATGCGAAGATATGGAACCCTTCAGTGCGGGCGGTTTTTATTACGCTACGTTCCAGGTGGATGGAAAATACGGCCTCGCGGTCAACGGCGAGAATGTGTCGGATACGCTCTGCAATACCAAGGAAGAAGCCATTGCCTCCTATAACGTTTACAAGATCATCCAGGAGAACGGCAAACCGGTCGTGGGCTATGGCAACGAAGCCGCCGGATTTCATTCTTATGGCATCCGCTATTACCAGGACGGCATCTATTATGACGAGATCGCGGATGTAGGCGACGGCTATTACGCCTGCCGTTTCGATACTACCTGGTACCTGATCCGCGTTTGATTTGCTGCCGCGGTCTGGCCGCAGGACGATTGGAAGGGATTTCCGACCGCAGACGGTTGGAAGGGCTGTCCGGCCGCAGGCGGTTGGAGGGGCGAACTGGCCGCAGGATGACTGGAAGGGCCGTCCGGCTGCAGGCGGTTTGACAGGCGGATACAGGATGTGGTATTTCAGAAAATAAAATGATAATGGCAAAACCGGTCCCGGCGCGCCCGAAGCTGTTTGCGGCTGAAGGCGCGGCCGGGATATTTTTATTTTCGGCTGCGCCTTCAGGGAGATGGCAGTGATTCAGGGGCGGGCGTCTGTTCGTTCAGTGCTGAACCGTGGTTTTGGCGGACGTCGGACATTTGTTCGGTATCTGAATTGTGACCGCGGATGACAGTGGCCGCCGGCCGCATTTAACAGCGCGTTCTGTGATGTGAAGACGCATATACGTTGTACCCCTTGTACCCCTTGCAGGCAAAAGTGTGGATTCTTCCCCCGTACCCCTTGCAGGCAAAAAAATGTGGATTCTTCCCCGAAACTGTGGTAAGATAAAGTATCAGGATGAGGCGGGCGGGATGACGGGAGGTTCA
>CANQUA010000091.1 GCA_947626915.1 uncultured Lachnospiraceae bacterium | reverse complement strand
AAGCGCCACCGAAAGATGGCTTGTTTGTTGTACGCGTAAAGTTATGGATACCCTCTACCTCTCATTTTCAATCTTTCTCCTCCCTGACGTTAAAAATGTCCCTCTCCTGTCTCTTTGAACCGCTCCCCGGCACGCCGTTTTCCTCCGTCCCGGCCGGCCATTTTCTTCCGCCCCGGCACACCGTTTTTCTCCACCCATCCGGCCGCCGTCATTTTACCGTCTCAGGCCGCCAGACGGCCGCAGACGGCGACGACCGCCACCAGCGCCAGTTCCGCCGTCTGCAGGAAATATCCGGCCAAATCGCCGGTGACGCCGCCGAATTCCCTGACCGCCATCCGTTTGTACCATACAAACAGCGCCGCGGCGGCAGCCGCACCCGCGCAGGCGGCCAAAAGCCCCATGGTCCGCCAGAACACGCACAGGCTCCAGAGCAGATAGACCGCCGTACAGAGCTCCACGGCCCGTTTTTTGGCCCCATCCGCAAAAGACGCCGCCAGTCCCTCCTTTTTCGCCTTCGGGAACGAGACCACCGACCAGCCGCTCAGGGCCCGCTCCGACACATACACCGCTCCGACAGCCGGAAGCATACTTCGATCGATCATGGAAAAGATTCCCAGATACAAAAGCAGGTACATACCGCAGCGGATCACGGCGAACGCGCCGATATGGGGATCTTTCAAAATCTCCAGCTTCTTTCGGGCGTCCCCGAATGAGGAACGGGCGTCCGACACATCCAAAAAACCGTCCATATGGATCCCGCCGGTCAGAAGCAGCGGCAGCGCCGTCCCGCACACGCCCCGGGGCAGCGGCGCCCCGCCGCTCAGCCATTCCACCGCGGGAAAAACCAGACAGAGCAGGACCCCCATGACCAGTCCCACCAGCGGAAAAAAACAAAGCGCGTATTCCATCCTTTCCCGCGTCCACTCCATCCTGGGCATCGGGATGCGGGAATACATGGAAAATGCAATGACCAGGCTGCCGAGTATCTTCATACCGCGTTTCCTCCATAGATGTCATTTTGTCTGTAACGGCCCGATGCAGCCGGTTTTCTCTCCGACCACGTTCCGTTCCTGATTCGCTTTTCCCGAACAGACCGCCAGTCCGGCGAAGCGGCGTTTTCTCACGCTTTCCATACGACCGGTATCCCGAATACAACCTCCGTCACACGGTCCGCCTCAGCCGCCAGCGACCGGTTGATCCGGCATACTTTCTCACGCTTTCCATACAACCGGTATCCCGAACACGACTTCGGCCACACGGTCCGCCTCAGCCGCCAGCGACCGGTTGATCCGGCCCAGGATCCTGCGGAATTCTTCCGTCTCTTCGCCGTAACCGCCGCCATCGGAAAATACTTCGTTTGTCACGACGATCAGGTCTTTCGCCTGTCCGTTCAGCCACAAAAGATCCGACGCGATCAGCTCTGCCAGTTCCGTCCGGTCATACAGAGGGCTGTAAAACAGATTCGTCAGCAGATTGGACATGCACTCTAAAAGGACCGCCGTGTCCGGAAATATTTTCGCAGACGCCGGGCGGGCGTCTCCCCGCTCCGCAGCTGCGGTCCGCGCATCCGGCCGTTCCTGCCTTAGATCTTTCACCAGCCCGGACCCGGCCGTTTTCTCCGCATCGGCCCAAACCGGTTCTCCGGACGGTTCATTTCCGCAATCAAGCGGCCTCATCTGCGCCAGTAATTCCTCTCCGCGGATCCGGCCGTATACCTCCGCCGTGGAGAAGCCCTTGCCCTCCCGCATCTGCCGGTGCCGCTCAATCCGTCTTACGCATTCTTCATCCCAGGGCCGCATCGTCGCCAGGTAGACCCGGCGTTTCGCCTCCGACTGCCAAAGCAGCGACTCCGCATAGGCCGATTTCCCGCTGGCGCTGCCCCCCGTCACCAGATACAACATTCTTTTCCCTCCGCGTATTCCTGCTGCTCTGCGCACAGCTTACAGCTGTATCGCGCTCCTGCTTTGTACGCAATTCCATATCATATTGTCATCCTGCTCCATGCGCAGCCCAAGCCCCCATCTCTCTCCTGCCTTGCGCACAGCCGGACCTGCCTTTATCGTCCCATCCGCCCCGGTCAGTCCCGCATCGGATGATACGCCTCGATCTCAATCTCCGCAAACGTGCTCATGTTCCGGTACACGTCCGCCGCCATATCCAGCATCGGCACAAAGGTCATGGCCCCCGTTCCTTCGCCCAGGCACAGCCCGCCCGTGACCGCCGCATGCAGGCCCAGCTCCTCCAGAAGCATCCGCCCTGCAGGTTCCGCAGACACATGGGAAGCCAGCAGATAATCCGTCACAGCCGGACAGAGCCGCGCCGCCGCCAATGCCGCGGCCGCCGTAATCACCCCGTCCAGCACCACCGGCACACGGTAAACCGCCCCGCCCAGGCAGACGCCGGTCAGACCCGCCAGGTCCAGGCCGCCGACCTTGGACAGCACATCCACCGGGTCCGTGGGATCCGGCTTTCTTCGGCGGATGCCTTCTTCGATCACCCATTGTTTCCGCCTCAGGCCCTCTCCGGATAGCCCCGCGCCCCGGCCAGTGACCGACGCCGGCTCCGCGCCCAAAAACACCGAGGCCACCGCGCTGGAAGTGGTCGTATTGCCGATCCCCATCTCCCCCAGGCACAGAAGCCGGTAGCCGCGCCGCCGCATCTCGCCGGCCAGACCGATCCCCGTCTCCAGCGCCGCCAGCGTCTCCTCCCGCGTCATAGCGGGCTCCCTGAGGAAATTCCGGGTCCCGCGGGCAATCTTCCGGTTCCAGCCCCCGGAATTGTATCCCAACGGCCCGGCTGCATTCCTTTTCACATATCCATCTTCCGACGCTCTGCCATCCGCAGGGCATTCGCTCTCCGACATTTTATCTTCCGCCGGATAAACGCGCACCGACATCCTGCTTCCTGCAGAACACCTGCACTCTGACACATTATCCTCCGCCGGATAAACACGCACCGACTTCCCGCCGCCTGCAGAACACCTGCACTCTGACACTCTATTCTCTGCCTGGTACATATCTTCCGACGCTCCGCCGCCCGCAGGACGCTCTCCCCCCGACATTCTGTCATCCTCCGGACTTTTCTCCGGATACACATCCTCTGCGACCCCGATATCCACCGGATACACGTCCACGCCGGCCCGGGCCGCCATCAGGCAGACGCAGGACCGGCCCCCGGCAAAATTCCGGGCGACCGCCGCCGTCACCTCCCGGCCGGTCTGAGTCACGCCCTCCTCCACGATCCCGTTGTCCGCACAGAGGATCAAGAGCGCTTTCTTCCCCACATCCACGTCCGCCGTTTTCTGGACGCCCGCGATCTTTACCACCGCGTCCTCCAGCAGTCCCAGGCTGCCCAGCGGTTTTGCGATCTGGTTCCATCTGCGCCGGGCCGCCTCCATCGCAGCCGAATCCGCGTTTCCGATCCGTTCCAGCCATTGCTCCAGCATAAACTCCCCTCCGCCCGTTTCTACCGTATTTTTAATCGATCCGCAGCCGATGCGGGATACCCCCGATCATCCCGCGTCCCCTGGCGCGGCACTGCTTCCGATCTCCATTATAAATTCAGACCCGCGCTCTGTCAATCTGTCACGTCCCCGTCAGCCGCAAAGAATGAAAGAGTGAAAGCCTTCCAACCGCAGGGCAGAAAAAAAGGAGCAGAATGCCCCTCTGATATAAGAAAACAAAAAAATCCGGTAAAATCAATGCTTTATGGGCAGAGGCAAACCGATTAGCCGCCGTGGCGTCATCCTTTTGATTTTCGGGATAACACCCTCTGAATGAAACCGACTGCCACGCCGGCCGTTACGAATCCGGCGCCCGCGATCCAGTAAAGCCGGGACAAAGCGTTTGTAATGCCGCAGATCGCAAGGACGCCCCGGATGATGCTTCCCACGGTGAGCGTGGCGATGCCGGAGTGATAGAGATTTCTTGCGATAGCGGAGGGATATTCTGCGCCTGTCAACGCATACGCAGCGAACGGCAGAGCGCCGCCAGCCAGCGGAAAGGCAAACGCGTAAATCATAAAAAAGGAATACACCTCATGGCTGAACAGCTCATAAACCGCCCCAAATAGCGCGCAAAAGCAGGCGATTACCAAATAGACAAGGGTGACTTTTATCGCCTGGCGATTATTGGTATCCGATGCAGACAATGTCGCTCACGCTCCTTTCTTTTATGCTTCTCCCATTTGCGGTGGGATTATTGATAACTTCTCCGCAAAATTGTTTCTGAATATAACCTAATCCCGTCCTGAGCGCCGCGCCTTTCCCTTTGTTTCTGTCATGCCGCAGGACTGTTCCGTAAAAGGCGGCCTGCTCAAACAAAGAAAGGTAATCCGGGCCGCTGCCATCGTCCACAACAACGGAACGCAGCCCCTCCTGGTTCAACTGCTTCAGAATGCCAAGCATGGTTTGATCGGGTCTGTATGCGGGAATCAAAGCGACGGAAATAGCGGTCATTCGTATACCCTCCCTTCCTTATGAGACGGCGGCGGACCGGGCATATTCCCATCCGCCGCCGCACATTCTTACGGCCGAATTACCGGCGGCCGCCGTGATTAAAGCCGCCTCCACCGCCGAAACCGCCGCGGCCAAAGCCTCCGCCGCCGGAGCTGTACACGGTTCCTGTCATCTGAATCGTTGTGGAGGAACTGCCCGCCGTCAGCGTGTAGGTCTCTCCCTGTTTCAGAGAGGGATGGCTGAGGATCACGCAGGAGAAGGAGCGGTCAGCCGTATGCTCGATCAGTACATTTCCTTCCGAATCGGTCAGCTTGACGACTGTTCCGGCCGATTGGGTGCCGACGGCGGACAAAATGGCGCCCTGGGTCGATTCGCCGCTGAAATTCTGCGCCATGCCGGAGGCGCCCAGCCCGATAAAGGTGCCGCCGGTGATGATACCGGTGGAATCATAGTCCAAAATCGAGGTGTCGCCGCTTGTGGCGCCGGACACGATGACCGTGCCTCCGGTCATCGTCAGGCTTCCGTTGGAATCCACGCCGTCCCCGCCCATTTGAATATAGATATTCCCGCCGGAAATCGTTATGCTGCCGGTGGAAAACGAGAAGCCGCCTCTGCCCGGACGCATCATGCCGCCGTTATTGCCGGTTTGGGCATTGTTGCCGCCCGCCGCGTTCAGACCGTCGTCGTCGGCCTTGACCGAAACGGTTCCGCCTTTGATATACAGGTTGGCGGCCTCGATCCCTTCGTAGCTTTTCTCCACGGCGATTTTGGTGGACGAACCGGAGATCTCCAGATCGGTATCGGCGTGGATGCCGTCGTCGCCGGAAGAGAGCGTATAGTCCCCGCCGGAAATGGTGATCGTTCCGTTGGAATGGATGCAGTCGTCCCGGGAAGCGATGCGGAAGACGCCGCCGGTGATATAAATGTCCGACCCGGCTTTTAATCCTTTATAGGATTCGTCGGCAGACGTCAGCGTCCTGTCGCTGCCTCCGCCGGCGCTGATGGTCAAATCGGTATTTTCAGCATTTATGACGGTTTCCGCCTGGATTCCGTCGTTGCCTGCCGTGATATTGAGGCTGCCGCCGGAAAGCGACACATAACCGCGTGCGGGGTCCTCCTCGTTATCCGAACGGATCCCGTCGCTGCCGGCGGTGATTGTGATGCCGGCGTTCCCGATTTTCACGCAGTCCTTGCCGCACAGCCCTACATTTTTTGCCGTGACCGCCAATGTGCCGGAGGCGATGACCAGATCGTCCTTGGAGACGATCCCATGTTTGTTGTTCCCGTTCAGGATCAGCGTGCCGCCGCCGCTCACGGTGAGATCGGCTTTGCTGAAAATGGCTCCATCCAGTGCAGAATCCTGATCGGAAACCGAATAGGAATCGCCGTCCGAGATCGTGTTGGTCGTTCCGTCAGCCAAAGAGAGGGTGACGTTATCCGCCGACCGGACGTAGACGGCGGGGCCGTTGCTGTTTTGAAGCGTAACGCCGTTCAGAACCAGCGTGACGTCGGCTTTCCCCGCATCTACTAAAATCATGGTATCGGTCCCGGAACCGCTCAGGGTGTAGGAACCGCCGGACGTGATCGAGTAGATGTCAGAGGACAGGGCGGACAGATCTACCGTCTCGCCTTCCGCAGGAGAAGCTGTGCTTGCATCGCCGCCGTCGACCGTAAAATCCATTTCGGAAGTATCCGCCTTGTTGAGGGTTTCGCTGCCGCCGGAATTCTGCGTTTCGTCGCCGGAAGTATCCGCCTGGCTGAGGGTTTCGCTGCTGTTGGAATTTAGTGTTTCGTCGTCTGAAGTTTGCGCCTGGCTGAGGGTTTCGCTGCCGCCGGAATTCTGCGTTTCGTCTGCGGAAGTATCCGCCTGGCTGAGGGTTTCGCTGCCGCCGGAATTCTGTGTTTCATTTCCGGAAGTATCCGCCTGGCCGAGCGTTTCTTTGCCGCCGGAATTCAGTGTTTCGTCTCCGGAAGTTTGCGCCTGGCTGAGTGTTTCATTGTCACCGGAATTTGGTGCTTCGTCTCCGGAAGCCTCCGCCTGGCTGAGCGTTTCATTGCCGCCGAAATTCTGCGATCCGGCGGATGCCTTTGGCGAGCACCCATCGGTGATAAGGCAAACCATGAGAAGAACGGCAAGCAGGAACGATGTTTTTTTCATATAAATGCCTCCTCGTATAATATCCAGATATATAAACATGTACCTTGATAACTTTGCGGGAAATCCGTTAAAGCTCTGCCGCCGTGGTTTCCTGCCTGGAAACCGTGATTTCGAGGTTCCCGTTGCGGCAGCGGAACTGATCGATCATTTCTTTTTCCTTTTTGGGGTCGCGCAGCGTGATCTGATAGGTCAGCCGGAACAGGCTGCCCATATTGGTGGTCTTGACCCTTTCCAGTTCGTGCTCCGAGGTATAGGCGGCGAAAATATCCTCGAACACGTCCGAATAGTCCAGATCCTCCGGAATGGTGACCGAAAGCGTTTTATAAATGGCCGTGTCCTTTCGCGTTCCGAACCGGAGCCGGTTATAAAGTACGAAGACCGCGCAGAGGATCACCGTAAAGAGAAAGGCAAATCCGAGATAGCCCATCCCGGCGATCAGTCCCGTACCCATGGCTAAAAACAGCGCGCAGATCTCCTTAGCCGTGCCGGGCGCTGAGCGGAAGCGGACCAGTCCGAATGCACCCGCAACCGCGACGCCGGTGCCGATATTACCGTTGACCATCATGATGACGACGCAGACCACCGCCGGCAGCAGCGCCAACGTGACCACGAAACTTCTGGTGTACCTTGTTTTATACATATAGCTCTCTGCGAGGAGCAGTCCCAGCACCAGCGAGACGCCGATGCAGAGAAGAAAATCCGACAAGGTGATCACCGTAGTAAAATTGGAATCGAAGATTCCTTTAAGCAAATTGTCAAGCATAGCAAACAGCCTCCTTTGGTAATGAGATACAGATTTCCTGAACGGGTCTGTTTCGCTGCGGAAAGATCAGTTTTTCGTAAGCGGCGCCGTATTTGGAAAACGATGTTTTATAGAGCTTCTGCTCCGTCATAATATGCGTCATCCACAGCGGAATGCCGCCGGAACACTTGATCTCCATCAGCGTCATGCCGTCCTCCAGCAGCGGGAAGCCGCCGGGCCCGGCGCATAAGGAAAGATCGGACTTGCGGGAGAGAATCCGCTCGTCAAAGGTCACCCGAAAATCACTTCCGTCCAGGGCGTAAAACGCCTCCCGCTCGTAGGATAAAAACGCGGCGGGGCGCAGCGGCCCGTAATAGTGCAGGAAATATTCGATTTCACCGGCGATCTGCGATTGAACCGGGCACGGAGCTGTTCCGTTAAGCCACTGCATCGCCTCCTGTTCGGTCAGCGCCAGCCGCCGTTTGTAGACTACGGATTCAAACTTCTTTTTCAGTTCCACAAAAACGGTGCTGTCCGCCGTCGCCTGCGCATAGCTGCGCACACGCAGCTTTTCCTTATAGACAGGCTGTTCGATGGAGTGACGGGCCAATCGGTAATTGTCGGTGTCCAGATAGAGATTCCGAATCGTTGTCCGTCCGTACTGATCGAGCC
>CANQUA010000090.1 GCA_947626915.1 uncultured Lachnospiraceae bacterium | reverse complement strand
GAAGGCGCTTCCGCCATCTGCCACGGCGCTACCGGCAAGGGCAACGACCAGATCCGCTTCGAGCTGGGCATCAAGGCCCTGGCTCCGGATCTGAAAATCATCGCTCCCTGGCGCATGACCGATATCTGGACCATGAAATCCCGCGAGGATGAGATCGAATACTGCCGTCAGCACGGGATCCATCTGCCGTTCTCCGCGGACAACAGCTACAGCCGCGACCGCAACCTCTGGCACATCAGCCATGAGGGTCTGGAGCTGGAAGACCCGGCCAACGAGCCCAATTACGACCATCTGCTGGTCCTGGGCGTGACCCCGGAGAAAGCTCCCGACGAGCCGGAGTACGTGACCATGACGTTCAAGGCAGGCGTTCCGACCAGCGTGAACGGCGTGGAGATGAAGGTTTCCGACATCATCCGGAAACTGAACGAGCTGGGCGGCAAGCACGGCATAGGCATCGTGGACATCGTGGAGAACCGCGTGGTCGGCATGAAATCCCGCGGCGTTTACGAGACTCCAGGCGGCACGATCCTGATGGAAGCGCATCAGCAGCTGGAGGAACTGGTTCTGGACCGCGCCACCATGGAAGTGAAGAAGGACATGGGCAACAAGATGGCCCAGATCGTATACGAGGGCAAATGGTTCACGCCTCTCCGGGAAGCGGTTCAGGCTTTCGTGGAGTCCACCCAGAAATACGTGACCGGCGAAGTGAAGTTCAAGCTCTACAAGGGCAACATCATCAAGGCCGGCACGACCTCGCCCTACTCCTTATACAGCGAGTCCCTGGCGTCGTTCACCACCGGAGAACTCTACGATCATCACGACGCGGACGGTTTCATCACCCTCTTCGGCCTGCCGCTGAAGGTACGCGCCCTGAAGATGGCGGAAGCCGAGAAGGCCGGGAAATAAAGCCTGCGGCATTTCCGCTCCGGCGCAGGATATTCGCGGAATGTATTTTGTTCGAACAGACTGCATCAGACCCTGACACAGACGAGGGGCCGGTTCCCATTGCCGGCCCCTCGGTTTTTTATGCGCCGGTCGGCCGTCCGCCCGCCGAAGCCGATGGAACCGGCCGCAGGAAAAAGAAAACGCCCGGGGTGTTCGGGGCGGCACAAACTGCGTAAAATTATTCTCAAAAAAATCAACATATTTTCATAAAATGTGTTATGATAGCCTATGGCACGGCGGCGGTCCCGTCCGGGCGGAGCCCGTCCGCGGTTCCCGGCGCGGCATGAACCGTTCCTTTAGCGAAATCGGTGCTGTTTTCGCTGACTGCCGGCAAATTTTTACACAAGGAGCAGAGCATTCCCATGCATATCATTAACCGAAACAGTCCCTGCTGGTGCGGCAGCGGACTGAAGTATAAGAAATGCCATTATGATTTTGACCAGAGAATTTCCTATTTCAGGAACCAGGGCCATATGGTGCCGGACCATGACATGATTAAGACGCCGGCCCAGATCGCGGGCATCCGCGAAAGCGCCAAAGTAAATATCGCCGTGCTGGATTACGTGGCGGAGCATATTCAGGCCGGGGTAACGACTGAAGAGATCGACCGCTGGGTCTACGAACAGACCACCCGCTGCGGCGCGGTCCCGGCTCCCCTGCACTACGAGGGATTCCCCAAAAGCGTCTGCACCTCCGTCAACGAAGTCGTCTGCCACGGCATCCCCAGCGCCGGCCAGGTTTTAAAAGACGGCGATATCATCAACGTGGACTGCTCCACGATCCTGAACGGCTATTTTTCCGATTCTTCCCGCATGTTCCTGATCGGGAATGTAACCTCTGATAAACAACGTCTGGTAGAGGTTACAAAAGAGTGTATGTATCTGGGACTGGAACAGGTGAAGCCCTGGAACTTTTTAGGCGACATGGGACAGGCAATCAACGACCACGCCACGGAGAACGGTTACCAGGTTGTCCGCGATATCGGCGGCCACGGCGTAGGCATCGAATTTCATGAGGACCCCTGGATCAGCTACGTCTCCACGAAGGGCACCGACATGCTCATGGTTCCCGGCATGATCTTCACCATCGAACCGATGATCAATATGGGCACCTGGGAGGTCACCATCGACGAAGAAGACGACTGGACCGTCCGCACCGCCGACCGGAAGCCCTCCGCCCAGTGGGAGATCCAGGTGCTGGTCACGGAAGACGGCCATGAGGTGATCGCCTACTAGACGGCCGTCAGCCGGCACAAATGCCTGTGTGGATTCCCGCTCCGCCGCCGTCATTCCGGCCGCAAATCGTCGCAGCGCACGGCACGGCGGGAATCCTCCGGCCATGCTTAACGACGCTGACATCGTTCCCCGGCGCGATATTTCCTTCAAGGCCGAGCCAGGGTTCAGCCGTCATTTCTGACCGTCCGCTCCGCCCGCTTCAGGGTAAAGGACCTTTCCCCCGCCATACCGCGCCGCTCTGCGATCGTATTCCGCTCTGCATTTTCAGATCAAAACAAACTTACCTCAGCGCTTTCCGCTTCCATCCGCCTCTTGCATAGAAGAACCATGTGATCACCGCGCCCAGGACCCAGGACGACAGAAGCGAGATCCACAGGCAGCGGTAATCGCCCTGGGGCCGCTCTGCGCTTTTCGTCAGGAACGCGATGCCGTAGGCCAGCGGCACGCGGATCACAACCGTGGTCAGCATGGAGATCCACATGGGCGTGACCGTATCGCCCGCGCCGCGCATGATGCCGGACAAACTCTGGGTCACGGCCATCGCGATATAACCTACTGCCAGGATATTCATCATATTGGCGCTAAGGTTTACCAGCTCCTCCGTCTCCGTGAAGATTGCCATCAGGTTATGGCCGAAGAGCACGATGCAGCCGGTGATCACCGCCGATGTGGCGACCGCGATCAGCGTTCCCTGTCTGGCGCCCTGCTTCACGCGGTCGAAATCGCCTGCTCCCACATTCTGCCCGGAATACGTGGTCATGGCCGTGCCGAACGAGAAATTGGGCATCATGGCGAATCCGTCCACCCTCATGATGATCACGTTGGCGGCAATGACCAGCTCGCCGAAGCTGTTGGTCAGGGACTGGACCACGACCATCGCCAGGGAAAAGATCGCCTGAGTCGCGCCGGAAGGCAGTCCCAGCTTCAAAACCGTGATCATATTGCGGCTCGGCGAGAAGTATTTCGCTTTAAAATCGAAGTACGCGGTCATCCGGCGGAGCTTAAACACGCACATGACGGCCGAAACGAACTGGGCGATGACGGTGGCCAGCGCCACGCCCGAGACTCCCAGCTTGAAGCCGGCCACGAACCACACGTCCAGCACAATGTTCAGGACCGTGGCGACCAGCAGATAGACCAGAGCCGACACGGAATCGCCCAGGCCGCGCAGGATGCCGGTCAGGATATTATAGTAGGCCAGGCCCGCGATCCCCCACAAAAGGATCAGCAGGTAGGAGGTGCACCAATCAATGATGCTGTCAGGCGTGTCCAAAAGCTCCAGGATCGGCCGGATCGCCACCGAACCCACGATCATCAGGATCAGCGACGCGACGCCCGTCAGTACCAGGGAGCTGCCGATGGTCCGCGACAGATTTTCTCTGTCTTTGGAACCGTAATACTGGGACACCATGATGCTGGCCCCCATGGAAATGCCGACAAACAGCACCAGCAGCAGATTAAAGATCGGGCTGGCGCTTCCTACCGCCGCCAGCGCGTTGTCGCCCACATAACGGCCGACCACGATGCTGTCCACCGTATTATAAAGCTGCTGCGCAATGTTGCCGATCAGCATGGGGATCGTGAACATTACGATCTTCTCCCACGGCCTGCCTGTCGTCATATCTACCTGTCCGAATAACCGTTTTACTCCTGCAAACATGAATCTTCCACCTTTTCTAACCGAACTTTCTGAATCTGCCGTATCTTCCCGGTTCCCGCCCGGCTGTCTGAAACGCCTCCCGGAACCCGCAGTACCTATCATAATCCTTTTGCGAAAATTATACAAGTACCATTTCCATTTTCTTCGGCGGTTTCGCATCCGTTCTGAAGGCTGTTCTGCGGCACAGACATCATACGCTGCTCAGCGGCCTGCGGGGCAGAAAAGAAATGTTTAGAAGCCTCCGTCAATCCATGTGCCGGACTGACGGAGGCTTTCTCTGATCCTATTGATTATATTACAACATTCACGATCAGCCCTGTCGCCAGGGAAAACGCCATGACAAAAGCGAAATACAGCAAAAACCGCTTCATTCCCAGCACGATCTTCAGAGCGCCGAGGTTCGTGATCTTGGTGGCCGGGCCGGTGATCATGAAGGCCGAGGCGCTGCCCATGCTCATGCCCATAACCAGCCACTCCCGGATCAGCGGGATCGTCCCGCCGCCGCAGGCATAGAGCGGAACGCCGATAGTCGCCGCCATCAGAACGCCGAAACCTTCGTTTGCCTCCCCGAACAGAGCAGCGAATTTGTCCGCTGGAACGTACCGCTGGAACAGGGCGGAAAGCAACACGCCCAGCAGGAAGTACCGCCCGGTCGCTTTGATGTTTCTGCCGAAATTAAAGAGAAACCGCAGGAACAGGTTCGGGTGGATATCGTGGCTGGCTCTCGGCTCAAAGCCCTCGAAATTGAAAAACGGCTTGTCCCTGTATGAGATATGAACCACCAACCCCGCCACAATGCCGCAGACCGTGCAGGACACGATACGGATCACCAGCGCCGTCACGCCCAGAGCGGTGGAATACATGATTTGCGTGGGCGACATCAACTGCCTGCACGCTGTGACCGGCCTCTGTTGCTCCCCGGATGAACTGCTCCGCCAACAGATTGGAAGAACCGTTCTTATTTGGGCTGCCCTCAAGCACTACAATATTCACTGCGATTCCTCCCATCGTTTATCCATCCAGTCGAGGTCTGCTGCGTATAGGGGACAGCAGGACGGATTTCGCACAGATCGGCGTGATGACGCCTGCCAAGTCTTTTGCAGCACCGGCGGTTGTTCCGCTGGCCGAAAATAAGCCACCAGTGTTTTATTCATGTCTTTTCGCTCCTTTTTATTATTTCATCTCTTTCTCCCAGCCGCGGATCACATTCAGGTTCATCTCATCGGCGACATTCTTCAGCGCTTTGATTTCATCGGCGGTCAGTTCCACAGCCGCCGCCTTTGCAGCGTCCTCGACCTGTGCGACCTTCGTTACGCCGATGATCGGAAGCGCGCCCTTCGCAATCGCCCATGCCACGGGAATTTGTGCGGCATTGACCCCATGGGAATCGGCAATGCCTTTCATCACTGCTGCGATTTTTTCAATCTGCGGCAGGAGCGGATTATAGGTTCTTCCTCTTTTTCACAACAGCGTTTCCCGCGCTGGGATTCGCGCACTGCGGGGTAAACCTGGCAGAAATATAGTAGCTGTCTCTCGGCACGGTGCGCAGGAATCCGCCCGGTGTTTTCTCCGATGTGCCCATTTCATAGACAAAAGCCGTATCCCAAAGGTTGAGGCCCGCATTCATGGCGGCGTCAAAAATCGGGCGAAGATCGTTCGCGCTTAAATGTCCTCCAAAGGTTCTGTCGTTTCCCCATGTCCATGCGCCAAGAGCAATTCTTGGTATTGTTTGTTTTGCCTGTGCCATTATAATGTACCTCCATATTCGTTTTATTTAGAATCTCAGTCTTATAAAAGCTCGGATGCCAGTGACGATCCTTGCCGGCAAGTGGGGAAAATCGCTTACCTGCTATTCCCGCAGAAATTCTTTGTCCGCGCCGGTAAACCCTTTATCATCGGAAATATACCGCTCCGCCCTCATGTGCAGATCATATTTCTCTCGAAGTTCAGCGATCCTGGCCATCATGGGCGAGGCGTGATGTACGTCGATTGCGTGCTGATCTTTCCAACTGTCAA
Organism: uncultured Lachnospiraceae bacterium; assembly: GCA_947626915.1. Lineage (GTDB taxonomy): Bacteria > Bacillota > Clostridia > Lachnospirales > Lachnospiraceae > UBA3402. The sequence continues at coordinate 2,959 of CANQUA010000090.1, read as the reverse complement.
TGAGAAGCACCGTTTCCTCGTCCTCCATGGGGAAGAAATATTCATACCGCAGATTTCCGTCCTCTGCACGTATGGCGCTGACGATGCCGCTCGTTATCATTTCCTGCGCAAATTTTCTGGCGTTCCCATTGACGCCGCTGTAGTATAGATTTACTGTAACAGCCATTTTGTACCTCCTGCTAAATTTACTTTATGCTGTTGGTTTCCAGCCACGCAGCAATGTCGTCAGGCAGGCTGCTGCCGCCGGAGTAGTGGATAGACAGCGGTTCGCCCATGACCGCATCGGGAGCCAGTTTGGTAATCGCCGTCAGGCTCTGCCCGAAGCGTCCGCCGCCGTGGGAGCAGAACGGAATGATTGTTTTGCCGGAAAAATCGTATTCCTCCAGGAAAGAGGCAATCGGCATGGGGATGGACGCCCACCAGTTGGGATAGCCGATGAATATAACATCATACTGCTCCATATTCTCCACAGAACCGGAAATCGCGGGACGGGCGGACGGATCGTCCATTTCCGCAGAAGAACGGCTGCCCGAATTGCCATAGTCCAGATCCTCGTCCGTATAGGGCTGCTCCGGCGTGATTTCATAAAGGTCAGCGCCAAGTCCGTCCGCTAATTTCTGCGCCACTCCCTCTGTGTTGTTGGTAGCAGAGAAATAGGCCACAAGGATTTTGCTGCCTTCCGGCTCCTGCTCCGGCGAAGAAGCAATGCTGTCTGCCGGTTCATTTGCCGTTTCGCTGGGCTGCCGGCTTTCGGCTTCTGTTTCCGAGGGTGTCTCGGCCGCGTTCTGATCCTGGGCGCTCTCCGGCATCTCGGATTCTTCTGACGTCTTGGATTCTTCCGATACCTTGGACTCTTCCGACGTCTTGGATTCTTCCGATGCCCTGGGCTGAACTGCACTGTTTTGTGCCGATTCGGCATTACTGCCGTTGCCGGCCGATTCGTTTCCGCCGGCGCAGGCCCCAAGGGACAGGATCATCATAGACGTTAATAAAATCATTCCAATCCTTTTCATTTTATTTCCAACCTCCGTACTGCTTTTTTCATCTAAGACATCCATCTGCTCATTACCATGCGCCATAAGGCCGGTCTCCTTATTTTTCCGGCGCCTTTTTGAAAGACAGGCATTTTCCGATCACTTCACCGGTTTGCAAATATTGATAGGTAGGAAACTCAAACAGCACCGGTTTCAGGGTTTCGTAATCGACTTTGCCTTTTTCATTCAGGTGTTCCTCTGCCACATAGGTACCCGCGATGGTGCAGATGAAGCTCTCAAAATTAGGGGTGTTGTAAATGTCCACAACGCTGCACTCCATCGTCAGGGGAGATTTGCGAATGACCGGCGCCCCCGCGTCGCCAAGGTCATATTCAAACACAGCGGATTTATCCGCTTTTGCCCCGCTGACCGATCCAACATAGTCCGCCTCCGGCAGCATGGCCTCGTCCACAAGGTTGATGGAAAGCTTTTTCGTTTCTTTGATGCACCCATTTATAAAGTGCGGCGCGGCGAGACTCACCAGCACACGGTCATGACCGATAATTCCGATATGCGCCACCAGCGTCCATGTAGGTTTCTCTCCGTTCATAGCCCCGATCACCGTCACCGGCGTGGGATAAAGCGCCAGCAGCGATCCAACATTTTTCTTCATGATTCATCGTCCTCCTGACTTGCAAATATATTCTGACACTGTGTCAGTATAGTTAGTATAGCGCTATTCTGACACAGTGTCAATATTCTTTCAGGAAAAATTTTATTTTATATAACCTGCATGCTCCGCCATTTTCCGCCCCGATAGCGGGCCAGGTCCAGCGCGGCCTTCACCGTCCAGTCGATTCCCATTGCCAGCGCGATGCCGACGACTCCCATATGCAGCCACAGCGCCAGCAAAAAGGACAGCGCCGTGCGCAGCACCACCGTACAGAAAATGGCGGAGTACATGGCGAACTTCACATCTCCCGCGGCCCGCAGCCCTGCTGCCAGCGGCATGGAGAAGGGCTGAACGATCCCGGCAAACAGATTGTGGATCACAACGATCAGAAATACCAGCCGCTTCGTTTCGGCCGCAACGTCGTAGAGCGGCAGGATCACAGGCAGAATGAGTATAACAGCGGCGTTCCATAATACCGCCAGCAGAACCGTAAGCCGGGTGAGCTTGCGCATATAATAATCCGCCGCATCGGCGTCTCCCGCGCCCATGCACTGTCCCACCACTGTGATATATACCGGGGAGAGGGCCACGCTCACCAGCGCGGCAAAGCTCCAGATCGTCTGCCCGATCCCGTTGGCGGCGATCTGCACCGTACCGAGAGTAGCGATCAGAGAACCGAGCGCCACCTTCGCCAGCTGGAACAGGCCGTTTTCGATACCGCCCGGCACCGCGATCCTTAAAATGCGCAGCGCCATTGTTTTATGGAAGGACACGGCTTTTCCCAGACGCAGGCATACATTGTTTCCTTCACGCAGGCAGAGCGCCGTCATGATAAAAGCCGCAAAATACCAGGAGATCGTTGTAGGCCACGCGACGCCTGCAGCGCCCGCCCGAAGGACGAACACGCCGACGGCATTTCCGGCCACATTGAGCAGGTTCATGGCAACGGATACGTACATCGTGGTCCGGGTCTTTCCCATGCTGCGGTAAAGCGCCGCGCCCGCCTTATAGACGGCGTTTGCCGGAAATGAAAACGTCACAATGCGCAGATAGATCCGGCAGGCGTCCATGACTTCCGGCTCCACGCTGCCATACAGTCCCGAAAGAACCGCGTTTCCCATAAGGAGCATCGCAGCCGTGCAGCCCACTGAAAGGACCGCGTTAATGTGGAAGATCTGGGAGGCCGCAAGGTCGGCGTTTTCCCGGTCCACGCTGCCCAGATACTGGGAAACGATAACCGCGCCTCCGGTAGCCACTGCGGAGAACAGATAGATAAAAATGGTGTAGATCATGGTGTCCAGCGACACGCCGG
>CANQUA010000089.1 GCA_947626915.1 uncultured Lachnospiraceae bacterium | reverse complement strand
TTGCGGACGCGGTCCACGATGATCTGGTAGTTGGCCGGATAGCCCTGGTTCATCAGCACGGTCTCGATCTGGGACGGGAACACATTGACGCCCTTGACGATCAGCATGTCGTCGCTGCGTCCCAGCGGCTTGGTCATCTTCACATGGGTGCGGCCGCAGGAGCATTGTTTGTGGCTCAGGATGCAGATGTCCCTGGTGCGGTAGCGGATCAGCGGGAACGCTTCCTTGGTGATGCTCGTAAAGACCAGCTCGCCCTTCTCGCCGTCGGGCAGGACTTCGCCGGTCAGGGGATTGATGACCTCGGCAATGAAATGGTCCTCGTTGATGTGCATACCGGTCTGTTCGCTGCACTCGAACGAGACGCCGGGGCCGGAGATCTCGGTCAGGCCGTAGATATCGTGGGCCTTGATGTGCAGCTTTTCTTCAATGTCGTGGCGCATTTCCTCGGTCCAGGCTTCCGCGCCGAAGATGCCGGCTTTCAGCTTGATCTGGTCCTGCAGTCCACGCTCCCAGATGGATTCGGCCAAATAGGCCGCATAGGAGGGCGTGCAGCAGAGGATCGTGGAGCCAAGGTCCACCATAAACTGGATCTGGCGCTCGGTGTTGCCGGAGGACATGGGCAGGGTCAGACAGCCCACTTTATGGGAGCCGCCGTTAAGGCCCGGGCCGCCGGTGAACAGGCCGTAGCCGTAGCAGACATGGCAGACGTCGTCTTTGGTGCCGCCTGCCGCGACGATGGCGCGGGCGCAGCAGTCGTCCCAGAGGTCGATGTCATGCTGGGTGTAGAAGGCCACCACGCGGCGTCCCGTGGTGCCGCTGGTAGACTGGATGCGGACGCAGTCGGACAATGGCGCGGCCAGAAGTCCGTAAGGATAGGCGTCCCGCAGGTCGTCCTTGGTCAGAAACGGCAGCTTATGCAGGTCGTCCACGGACCGGATGTCGTCGGGGGTCACGCCCGCCTCTTCCATTTTCTTTCTGTAAAACTCCACGTTGTCGTATACGCGTTTCACGGTCTTTACCAGACGTTCGTCCTGCCAGGCGCGGATCTGTTCGCGGGAGGCACATTCGATCTCTGGCTGATAGTAACGTTCCATAGGCTTTGGATTCCTTTCTTTGAGGGGATTTTCCGGTTGGGAGCCTGGCATTTGAAAAATAGGGCGTCCGGGGATCTTGCTGTCTGACAGGCTCCGGTTGTCATTTTCAGTATAACACAGATGATTTGCCGCTGTAAACTGTTAAATGTAAAAATTGTTATAAAATGAACATGTTCTTTTTTCGATTTTCCCATAAATCCATATGTTAGAAACGTATCAGTTATAGCAGAGCAAAAACAAGGGACCGGGCGATCGCGGATCAAAACGGTTCCGCGCAAGTTCAGCAAGTTCAGGAGGAAAAAGATTATGAAAAGAGGAAATGCAAGGATCACATTATGGGCGGCAGCGGCGGCGATGGTTCTGGGAAGTCTGACCGCCTGCGGAAGCGGAGCGGCCGGCCCCGGCACGGCGGCGCAGGGAAAGATGAATGGGTCCAGCACGGTAATGCAGGGAAAGGATGGCCCCGATGATAACACGGCAGCGCAGGGGAGGACAGACGAGCCCGGCAACACAATAGTGCAGGAGACGACAGACGAACCCGGCAGCGCGGCGGCCCAGCAGCATTCGGGAATGACTCCGCTTTCACCGGGCGGAACTGTCGGACAGCTGGCGGCCGCCGTCTATCCGGTCAAGCAGTACGCTACGGACAGCGAACGATGGGAAGCGGAACGGCAGATGCGGCAGGCCGTGGACGAGGCGTTTTATAATGATCTGACGGACTTCGCTTATGCGACGGCCAGCAGGCTTTTGAAAGACGGCCAGACCAACGAAGTCTATTCGCCGCTGAGCCTTTATTACGCGCTGGCCCTGTCCGCGGCGGGAGCAGAGGGAGAGACGGGAAAGCAGATGCGGGAGCTTTTGGGGGCGGATAACCAGGAGGAGCTGGACGAAGACGCCCGGAACGCCTTTGAAGCTTCTTACCGCGACGACGGCGATTACAAATTCCAGATGGCGGATTCCCTCTGGATCGCCGACAGCCTGTCCGTGAAAGATACGTATCTGGCGTCGGCGAGGGAGAATTATTTCGCGGACGTGTTCCAGGGGGATTTTCAGACGGAACCGATGAAAGCGGCCATGGAAAACTGGGTGCGGGAACATACGGGCGGCTTGATCGAGCCGGAGATCCGGACGGAAAACGCGCGGACCCTGCTCCATCTGATGAACACAGTGTATTATTATGTGGAATGGCAAGACCAGTTCCGGCGTGAGAATACGAATGAAGCTGTGTTTACCACCTCGGACGGGCGGCAGGTGAACTGTGCGTTTATGAACCGGAGAGCCGGTCAGAATTTTTATCGGGGCGGGAATTATACGGCCGCATCCCTGTATACGAAAAACGGCTCCATGCAGATCCTGCTGCCGGACGCGGGCGTGGATATCCGCACGTTTTTGGAGTCGCCGGACACGCTGAGAGAAGCTTTGGAGATGGAGGGAAAAGACTGCCCGTACGGCGAGGTGACCTGGAAAATGCCGAAATTTTCCTGCGGCAGCCGTTATGATCTGAAAGAGATGCTGCTTGCTCTGGGCGTGACGGACGCGTTTTCTCCGGAATCGGCCGATTTTTCCGGAATGACCGATGCGCAGGTGTGGATCGGCACGGCCATCCAGATGGCGCATATCGGGATCAATGAGGACGGCGTCGAGGCGGCGGCGTTTACGGACCTGGCATATGAGGGGGCCGGGATGCCCGCGGATTCGGCGGAGATGATCCTGGACCGGCCGTTTCTCTATGTGATCCGGGATAATTACTGCGGGAATGCGCCGGTCTTCATCGGCGTCTGCGAGGACCCGACGGCCGGGGAAAACGAAGGGTGAAACCAGACTCCGGGCAGCCGGGTCGGCGGGCCTGCGAAATCCCGCGGCAGAAAAGAACCGAAAGAATTGACAAAACCTGAAATATCATTAAAATAAAGAGTAGCCGCATACGCGAAAAGGCTGCTCTTTTTGGTGGCATGCCCCATTTGCGTTTGGCGGCCGCGATGCTGACGGCAGGAGCCGGGCATTTCAGGTCGCGGCCGGTGCGGCTATTGGAAAGAAGGAACAGACGATATGGAAGAGAAGACCAACGTGATGCGCGTCCTGGAACAAAAGAAGATCCCTTATAAGAGCCATACCTACGAGGCGGACGGTTCCACCAGCGGCGTGGAGGTTGCGGCGGCGCTGGGCGAGGATGTGAGCCGCGTGTTCAAAACGCTCGTGACAGTGGGGAAGACGGGGCAGCATTATGTGTTTGTGATCCCCGTGGCCTGCGAGCTGGATCTGAAAAAGGCCGCCAGGGCCGTGGGAGAAAAATCCATCGAGATGATCAAATCGAAAGAATTGCTGCCGCTGACCGGCTATATCCACGGCGGCTGTTCTCCGATTGGGATGAAGAAATTTTTCCGGACCACGATCCATGAGAGCGTGAAAACGTGCGGGACCTTTTTCTTCAGCGCCGGAAAGATCGGATTTCAGGTGGAGGTCGCCCCGGCCGATCTGGCGAAAGTGATCCGGTACGAGACGGCAGATCTGGTCGCGGACGCGTAAGATCGGTTAACGGATTTTCGCCGCTGGGGATCCTGTACGGAATCAGCCCGGTTTCCCCGGTCGGTTCGAAAAAGGGCAGCCTCGCGGCGGGTCACCGCGGAAAGGAGCCTGCACTGATTTTCCGCGATCGGTCCGGAAAAGGACAGCCTCGCGGCGGGTCACCGCGGAAAGGAGTCTGCACAGGTTTCCTACGGTCGGTCCGGAAAAGGGCAGTCTCGCGGCGGGTCACCGCGGAAAGGAGCCTGCGCTGGTTTCCCCGGTCGGTCCGGAAAAAGGAGAGGGACCGGTCCGGCACATTTGAAAGAGAGAACGATATGTCCTCCCCGGAGAGGGAGGAGCAGCACGGCGATTTTATCATGCAAGGAGGGTTTTCCGGTATGCAGTTATATCCGGCGATTGATATCAAAGGCGGCAAATGCGTCCGCCTGACCCAGGGACTTTTTGACAATGTAACGGTATATTCGGACGCTCCCGCCGAGATGGCCAGGTTCTGGGTGTCTCAGGGAGCCACATTCCTCCATCTGGTGGATCTGGACGGCGCGCTGGCCGGACATTCGGTCAACGAGGCGGTTATCCGCGGCGTCGTGGAGGCGGCGGGCGTTTCGGTGCAGCTGGGAGGCGGCATACGCAGCGTTGAAACGGTGGAGAAGATGCTGAAGCTGGGCGTCGCGCGGGTCATTATCGGCACGAAGGCGGCGGAACAGCCTGAATTCATCCGGGAGCTGGTTGAAACATTCGGAGCGGAACGCATCGTGGCGGGCGTGGACGCCAGAGACGGCAGGGTGGCGGTGGCAGGCTGGGAGCGGGTCAGCGAGCTTACGGCCGGCGAGCTCTGTTTGCAGATGAAAGCTTACGGCGTAAGACATATCGTCTACACGGACATTTCCAGGGACGGGATGCTGACCGGCCCCAATGTGGCGGCGACGAAAGCGCTGGCTGAGGCAACGGGGCTGGATATCATCGCTTCCGGCGGAGTGTCTTCGATGGAAGATTTGAGGGAACTTTATAAAAATGGGATACAGGGCGCCATCATCGGAAAAGCCCTGTACGAGAAACGGATTGATTTTCGGGAGGCCGCGGCGGAATTTTCGGCGTGAATTCGGCGGGAAATGTTCGGACGGCAGCCGCGGGAAGCGTCCCGGCGCGCGGAGAGGGAACGTCTTTCCATCTGCGGCACGACTTACGAGAAATTTGCAGAAAGCGTCCCGGCGCGCGGAGAGGGAACGTCTTTCCATCTGCGGCACGACTTACGAGGAATCTGCAGAAACGTCCCGGCGCGCGGAGAGAGAACATTTTCCCATCTGCGACACGACTTACGGGAAATTTGCAGAAAACATCCCGGCGCGCGGAGAGGAAACATTTTCCATCTGCGGCACGACTTACGAGGAATCTGCAGAAACGTCCCGGCACGCGGAGAGAGAACGTCTTCACAATGGCGCTCTCCGGAAGCATTTTCGGTCCCGGATTAAACGATTTCCGCCGCGCTCTGCGGGGACGAACGAAACGATAAAAGGCACACAGGACAGGACAGGGGGTTTTTATGGAAAAGAAAAAACTGATACCGGCGTTCGGATGCAGAAACGGCCGCGCCGTCATCATGGACGCGGAGCAAAAGCATAACGATTACGGGGAGGATCTTGTGACGCTCTGCCGCCACTACAGCGACCATGGGGCCGATGCGCTTCTGATCTGCGATCTGGCGGAGACGGACGAGGACCATGACCGAACCATCGGGCTGCTGCGGGAGATCGTCCGCGCTGTGGATGTGCCGGTCATTGCCGGAGGATATGTGAAGCGGCTGGAGGACGTCAAGAAATACCTGTATGCCGGCATAAGCGCTACCTTTCTGGTCGCCTCCATCGATGAACATGTGGACCTGCTGAAGGAAGCCTCCAGCCGTTTCGGCAGCGAAAAGATCTACGTGTACCTGCCGGACCGTTCGTATCTGAAGAAGCTGGAGGAATACGCCCAGTTGGGGGCCTCCACGGCGATCCTGGACGTTCTGATGGACGACGGGGATCTGTCCCGATTCCCGGAGAGCCCGCTGCCGGTCCTGGCTGTCTGCGAACAGTCCGATCTGGGCACGATCGCGTCGTTTTTAAAGGTCACCGCCATTTCCGGCGTGGTTGTGCCGGGGCCGGAACGGCTGGAGGGTGAGTGCATGGCCTGGAAGCAGGAGCTGAAAAACCGCGGCATTCCGGTGGAATCGTTCGAGAGCAGCGTGGCCTGGCAGGACTTTAAGCTGAATGCGGACGGATTGATTCCGGTGGTCGTGCAGGATTACCAGACGCAGGAGGTTCTGATGCTGGCGTATATGAATGAGGAGGCGTTCGAACAGACTCTCGCTGCCGGGAAGATGACCTATTTCAGCCGCAGCCGCCAGACCCTCTGGCTGAAAGGCGAGACCTCCGGTCATTACCAGTTTGTGAAATCTTTGAGCATCGACTGTGATAAGGATACGCTGCTGGCAAAGGTGAAGCAGATCGGGGCTGCCTGCCATACCGGCGCGCGTTCCTGCTTTTTCACGACGCTGGCCGAAAAGCAGTACCGGGAGGTCAATCCTCTCAAAGTATTCGAGGAGGTGTTCGCCGTGATCTGCGACCGCAGGGAACATCCCAAGGAGGGCTCCTATACCAACTATCTTTTTGAAAAGGGCACGGACAAGATCCTGAAAAAGCTGGGAGAGGAAGCGACCGAGATCGTGATCGCCGCCAAGAATCCCAACCCGGAGGATATCAAATACGAAATGGCTGATTTCCTCTACCATATGATGGTCCTGATGGCCGATAAAGGCTTAACCTGGGAGGAGATCACGCAGGAGCTGGCGAACCGCTGAGAAGGGCAGGAACGTGAAGGCGGAAGTTGGTGATGGCCTTGAGGGCTGACAGGGATGAATCTGGAAAAAGATTGTGAGGGAGCTGGCGAACCGCTGAGAAGTGCAGAAAGGCGGAAACAAAGAATCGCGGAATCAGACCATAGGAGAATCAGCCATAAGCATTAAGAATAGCAAACACAAAGTTACATAAAATTATTATGTAAACCGACGAGCGAAATCCTGCGCCGATATTTGCATAATAATTTTATGTAAACTATCAGCCAAATTACCCGCAGCCGGCGCTCCCACATTTGACATAAAAATATTATGTAAAGTTATCCTCCATGTAATCAGACGCCCCTGCCGCTGCCTCCCGATAAGCAGAGCGGAACGCAGTTCCATTATAGTTTTGTAATACAAATATACAGAGCACATGAATCAGTTATTAATCATAAAAAAGGAGACGACTCATTATGGAATCATCATTAATCACCCGTTTCTTGCGCTACATCGCCATCGACACCCAGTCCCAACCGGACGCGGAGGCGATCCCCAGCACCGAAAAACAGTTCACGCTGGCCCATCTTCTGGCGGACGAACTGAAGTCCATGGGCGCGGCCAATGTGCGGATCGACGAGCACGCTTATGTTTACGCCACCATTCCGGCTACCATTGACCGGGAAGTTCCGGTTCTGGGCTTCATTTCCCATATGGACACTTCCCCGGATTTCCCGGACGGCTGCACCAATCCGCGGATCATCCGCAGCTACGACGGCGGCGTCATTGTGCTCAATGAGGAACTGGGCGTGACCCTGGATCCGGAGCAGTATCCGGCGCTGCTGGATTATGTCGGGCAGGACCTGATCGCTACAGACGGCACCACGCTTTTGGGCGGGGACGACAAGGCCGGGATCGCGGAGATCATGACGCTGGCGGAGCACCTGCTGAAGCATCCGGAGATTCCTCACGGGACGATCCAGATCGGGTTCACGCCGGATGAAGAGGTGGGCCGCGGCGCGGATCTGTTCGACGTGGAAGGGTTCGGCGCGGACGTGGCTTATACGATGGACGGAGGCGCTGTCGGCGGCATTGATTTCGAGAATTTCAACGCCGCGGCTGCCGATGTGACGGTCCACGGGCTCAGCATTCATCCGGGTTCGGCCAAGGGGAAAATGAAAAACGCGATCCTGATGGCGATGGAACTCCAGAATATGCTTCCGGCGGCGGAAAATCCCATGTATACGGAGGGGTATGAGGGATTCTATCATCTGAACGATATAGACGGCAGTGTGGAGACTACAAAGGTTCATTATATCATCCGCGACCATGACAGGGAGAAATTTACGCAGAAAAAAGAATATTTCACGCGGGCCGTGGAGTATCTGAACCAGAAATACGGAGAGGGGACCTTTGAACTGAAGCTGAGAGACAGTTATTACAATATGAAGGAGAAGATCGCTCCCCATATGTACCTGATCGACCTTGCGAAGGACGCCATGCAGCAGCTGGGAGTGGAACCCATTATCAGCCCGATCCGCGGCGGCACGGACGGCGCCAGGCTTTCCTTTATGGGTCTTCCCTGTCCGAATCTGGGCACCGGGGACCACAACGGCCACGGCAAATATGAGTTTGTCTGCGTCCAGTCCATGGAACAGACGGTAGAGATCATGGAGAAGATCGTGGAGGGCATAACGAGGATCTCCAGACGATAAAAGAGCCGCGATTTTTCAAACATATCGATTACCTATTATTCTCCTTTTCCATTGAGGAAAACATTTTGTTTGACCGGGAATGCGGGGAAGGGACTGTCGTAAAACTGCTGGAAGAGAGCGGATTCGGCGAGAAATTGAGCCGTTTAGGCAGCGGGATCAAGACCGGCATCCATAAGGATTTTGATACGGAAGGCTTCGAGCCGTCCGGCAGAGAAGGGTAGAAAATCGCGCTGGCCAGGGCATTGTACCAGGACAGGCCCGTCATTATTTTGGACGAACCGACTGCGGCGCTGGATCCGAAAGCTGAATATGAACTGTACCATAATTTTGACAAACTGATCAAGGACAAAATGACCCTTTATATTTCTCACAGAATGGCAAGCTCCAGGTTCTGTGATTATGTGCTGGTATTCTCGAAAGGGAACGTTGCGGAAATGGGGACGCATGAAGAGCTGATTGGCCGGAAGGGACTGTACTATGACCTGTATATGATGCAGGCGCAGTATTATATAGATGAGTGAATGAAAAGAGTTTTGGTTCATTTCCGGATTATTACGATGAAGCTTCCGGGCGGATGACCTGGTACAGCCCACCAAAATGTGGAGAAATCTACTAATAGGAGCACTTCAAACAAGGCCAGGGAGTTATTGCGCCCTGAAACAGATTTCCCCAAAAAGCAAAGGCTTTGGTTAAAGAATTTATATTAAAATATCAGAAGGAACTCCTGTCAATGTGGGAGACCGAAGTGTATAAAAAGCTTCC
>CANQUA010000088.1 GCA_947626915.1 uncultured Lachnospiraceae bacterium | reverse complement strand
CCGGAGGAGAAAAAGAGAATCCTGCAGGAAGATTTTGATATCGAGATGACGAAAGCATTGGAGAGCGAGGTGGAGGTTATGTGTAATCTGAGCGATGGAGTAGAAGCGAGAGGGATTGAGAAGGGCAGGAGAGAAGGGAGACAAGAGGGAATAAAAGAAGGAAGACAAGAAGGCGTCAAGGAGGCGCTCATGGCGTCGATTCGGAATTTAACGGAGACGATGGGATGGAGCGTTCAGCAGGCCATGGATGCGCTGAAGATTCCGGCGGAGGAACGATCATGGTATGCCGGCGCGATGAAAAGGTAATTTCATAAAGCTGAACCGGTCCCGGCGCGCCCGAAGCTGTTCGCGGCTCAAGGCGCGGCCGGGATATTTTTAACGCGGAGGGACGTTGAATGGGCGAGTATCTGTTGCCTGCCGGCATATTGTCTCGTGGATTCCGGAAAATATTTCATAATTGTTCCCGAAGGAAAATGAGCGTTTCTGAAGCGAAAAACCGGAATCCCCGAAAAAAATGTTGCCATTTGCCGGTTGGGATAGTATAATCGTTAGGATAAAATGAGAGGCAGAGACAGACGCGGATATCGGAGCGAGAGCCGCGCGGAAACGGAGAATGAGTTTATGGCGTTAAAGAAAAAGCCGGTTACCGGCATGAGAGATATCCTGCCCGCGGAGATGCAGGTGCGGGATTTTGTGATGAACCAGATCAAGGAGACGTACCGGGGCTTCGGCTTCACGCAGATAGAGACGCCCTGCGTCGAGCACATTGAGAATCTGACCAGCAAGCAGGGCGGGGACAATGAAAAGCTGATTTTTAAGATCCTGAAGCGGGGCGAGAAGCTGGATCTGGAGGCGGCCGCGGAGGAAAACGATCTGGTGGATACCGGACTTCGCTACGACCTGACCGTGCCGCTGGCCCGTTATTATTCCAACAACGCGGCCCAGCTGCCGGCGCCTTTTAAAGCGCTGCAGATGGGCAGTGTCTGGAGAGCGGACAGGCCGCAGCGCGGGCGGTTCCGTCAGTTTACCCAGTGCGATATTGACATCCTGGGCGACGCTTCCTCCATGGCAGAGATTGAGCTGATTCTGGCGACTACGACGGCGCTGGGAAAGATTTGCCCGGACAACCGGTTCGAGGTGCGGATCAATGACCGGAATATCCTGCGGGGGATGGCGCTGTATAGCGGGTTCCTGGAGGATTCGCTGGAGACGGTCTATATCATCCTGGATAAGATGGACAAGATCGGTTTTGACGGCGTGGCGGCGGAATTAAAGGAAAATGGTTATGATTCCGCTGCGGTGGAGAAGTATATGGCGCTGCTGACCAGTGTGACGCACGACGCCGGCGGCGTGCGCAGCCTGGGCGAGACGCTTGGGGAGGTGATGCCGCTGACCGTGACCGACGGTCTGGCGGATATCATGGATACGGTCGTGGAAGTCAGCGAAACGGACTTCAGCCTGCGGTTTGATCCGACCTTGGTGCGCGGCATGTCCTATTACACGGGCACCATCTTCGAGGTGTCCATGGAGGGACTGGGCGTGTCTGTGGCGGGCGGCGGCCGTTATGACAAAATGATCGGCAAATTCACCGGCACAGATACTCCGGCCTGCGGGTTCTCCATCGGGTTTGAGCGCATTGTCACGATCCTGATGGAACAGGGAGGCCGTGCTTCGGCTGCTTCTGTGAAAAAAGCGTATCTGGTGGAAAAAGGCATGGACGGCGAGCGGTTTGCGCAGATCATGAAGCAGGCGATGACCGAGCGGAAGGCCGGCGTGCAGGTGCTGGTTTCTCAGATGAATAAAAATAAGAAATTCCAGAAAGAGCAGCTGACCAAAGAAGGCTATACGGAATTTGTGGAGTTTTACCGGGAAGCGCTGAAGTGATGCGGCGCCGGAGATGACGCGGCGGGTTGAAATCGCGGAATGCGGCCGTCCGGGCTGTTTTGCCGTCCCGCAGGCGTTGAAGGTGCGAACCGTTCTATTTGCGTGATCTGCGGTTTGACCGGGGCGCAGGATGAGCGGCGGATCAGACCGCGTGATTCTAACAACCGTGAACGGGCAGCCGCCGGAGCACCGCGGACGGTTTGGAGCAAAGAGAAAAGAATCGGATTTATGGATGAATATAGACCCCGGTTCCTGATACCGGGAGAAGGAGACAATCATGGCGGAATCAATGTTAGGACTGAAGCGCTCCCACCGCTGCGCGGAGCTGAGCCTGGCTAATGTGGGACAGGCCGTTACCGTGATGGGATGGGTGCAGAAGAGCAGAAATAAAGGCGGTATCATTTTCGTGGATTTGCGGGACAGAACCGGGATCCTGCAGATCATTTTTGAGGAAAATGATTGCGGGAGCGAGAACTTCGCCAAGGCGGAGAAGCTCAGAAGCGAGTTCGTGATCGCGGTGTGCGGGCGCGTGGAGGCGCGTTCCGGCGCGGTCAATGAGAATCTGGCGACCGGGGCTATCGAGGTGCGGGCCGAGAGCCTGCGGATCCTCTCGGAATCCGAGACACCGCCGTTCCATATCGAGGAAAATTCCAGGACGAAGGAAGAACTGCGGCTGAAATACCGGTTCCTGGATCTGCGCCGGCCGGATCTGCAGCGTAATCTGATGTTCCGCAGCCGGATCGCGATACTGACGCGTCAGTTTTTGTCTGAGGAAGGTTTTCTGGAGATAGAGACGCCGACGCTGATCAAAAGCACGCCAGAGGGAGCCAGAGATTATCTGGTGCCCAGCCGCATTCATCCGGGATCGTTTTACGCGCTTCCTCAGTCGCCGCAGCTTTTCAAGCAGCTTCTGATGTGCTCCGGTTACGATCGATATTTCCAGATTGCCCGCTGTTACCGCGACGAGGATCTGCGCGCGGACCGGCAGCCGGAATTTACGCAGATTGATATGGAACTGTCTTTCGTGGATGTAGATGAGGTGTTGGATGTCAATGAACGGCTTCTGCACAGGCTTTTCGGCGAGCTTTTGGGCGTGAAGGTGCCGCTTCCGATTCCGCGGATGACCTGGCAGGAAGCCATGGATCGGTTCGGTTCCGACAAACCGGACATTCGTTTCGGTATGGAGCTGCACGACGTTTCCGAAGTGGTCAGAAACTGCGAATTTGCGGTGTTTAAAAATGCTCTGGCAGCAGGCGGTTCTGTCCGCGGCATCAACGCCGAGGGGCAGGGGGCCATGCCGCGGAAAAAGATCGACGCGCTGGTGGACTTTGCCAAAGGCTATGGCGCGAAGGGCCTGGCCTACGCGGCGATTCAGGAAGACGGGACGGTGAAGTCTTCGTTCGCCAAGTTTATGAAAGAGGAAGAGATGGCCGCGCTGATCGCCGCCATGGACGGAAAACCCGGCGATCTGCTTCTGTTTGCCGCGGATAAAAATACGATCGTCTGGAATGTGCTGGGCGGACTGCGCCTGGAACTGGCGAAGCAGCAGGATTTGCTGAAAAAGGATGATTTTAAATTCCTCTGGGTCACGGAGTTCCCGCTGCTGGAATATTCCGAAGAAGAGGGGAGGTTCGTGGCGATGCACCATCCGTTCACGATGCCGATGGATGAAGACTGGCCCCTGATCGACAGCGATCCCGGAGCGGTCCGCGCCAAGGCCTATGATATCGTGCTGAACGGCAACGAGATCGGCGGCGGTTCCGTTCGTATTCACCAGAGCGACATTCAGTCCAAGATGTTTGAGGTGCTGGGCTTTACGCCGCAGCGGGCGCAGGAGCAGTTCGGTTTCCTTCTGGAGGCGTTCAAATACGGAGTGCCGCCTCATGCGGGACTGGCCTATGGTTTCGACCGTCTGGCGATGGTGATGCTGGGAACCGACAATATCCGCGATGTGATCGCGTTCCCGAAGGTCAAGGACGCTTCCTGCCTGATGACCGAAGCCCCGTCTTCGGTGGATGAAAAGCAGCTGGAAGAGCTGGGGATCGCGCTCGCGCCGCAGAAAGAAGAATAAGGCGCGGCGGAGCCAATGTTGACGGAATGGAAGTTTTATAACTCAAAACAATATCGTGACAGGACGCCCGGAAAGGAAAAGACTTTCTGTTCCGGCGCCGGACTGATTTTGCGGAGCCGCTCATCTTTTCGGGGAGAGCGGCTTTGCCTGTTTGTAAAATTCGGGATCGGGCGATTGAGCGCTCGGAAGAACGGCGGGGGAAAACGCCATGCGTACGGAAACTTCGCGGCGAATCGTCCTTAGAAGAAAAGCAGCATCGTTCCCGGATGGAGACAAACGCCACGCGTGCAGGTACTTGCACGGCATCGTCCAGCATAAGGCCGCGCGGCAGGCTGGGCGACCGCCACGCGTGCAGGTACCTGCGCGGGGACGTCTTTGTGAAATGTCTGTGAAGTTATGGAAAAACCAGGCACGATTTGTTAGAATAGATACAGAGTTTCGTTCTGCTCGTATTTCGGAAGATTTTGGAGTCGGCGGAGCGAAAGCACTTTGTATGGAGGATTGCGTTATGGACCAGTTGAAAATATTAGTAGTAGACGACGAGGCCAGGATGCGGAAGCTGGTGAAGGATTTCCTGACCGTTAAGGGCTTCCGGGTGATTGAAGCGGGAGACGGCGAAGAGGCCCTGGAGTTTTTTTTCGCGCAGAAGGACATTGCGCTGATTATTCTGGATGTGATGATGCCCAAAATGGACGGCTGGGAGGTTTTGAAAACGATCCGCAAACATTCCAGGGTCCCGATCATCATGCTCACGGCCAGAGGAGAGGAGCGGGACGAGCTGCAGGGCTTCGATCTGGGGGTGGACGAGTACATTTCCAAGCCGTTCAGCCCGAAGATCCTGGTAGCCCGCGTAGAGGCGACCCTGCGCCGAAGCAAGGCCGTGGCAGAAGATATTTTGTCTGTGGGGGGCATTGAACTGGATAAAGCGGCTCATCTGGTGAAGATCGACGGCGAACCGATTGAACTCAGTTTTAAGGAGTTTGAGCTTCTTACCTATTTCCTGGAAAACCAGGGCTTGGCTCTTTCGAGAGAGAAGATATTGAATAATGTCTGGAATTACGATTATTTCGGCGACGCCAGGACCATTGACACGCATGTAAAAAAGCTGCGCAGCAAAATGGGGGCAAAAGGCGATTATATCAAGACGATCTGGGGCATGGGTTATAAATTCGAGGTGGACGGATGAAACGGTCCATACGGATTCGCGTTACCCTGATCTTTGTGGGCCTGACCGCTCTGATCCTGCTGGGAATATGGGGCGCGAACAATCTTTTTCTTGAGAAATACTATATAAATGAAAAGGTAGAAGCCCTGAACCAGGCGTATGACAGGATCGACGCGCTCGTGATGAAGCGGGAGGCGGAGGGCGGCAACATCCGGGATGATTTTCCGGCAGCAGGCTCCTTTGACAGCGGAGAGCAGACAGAAGGCGTGGAACTGCTGCGTCAGCTGAGCGATCAGAATAATATACTTACGATCATTGTGGACAGCGTAACCGGCTATTCCATCGTGTCTTCGGGCCGGGACGCCGGATTTATGATGGACCGGATCCAGCAGTACATCATGGGCCGCGGAAGCTGGAACGAGACGATCCGCAAGGAAGATAACTACACGATCCAGAAAAGCTATTACAACCGGTTTAATTCCTATTATCTGGAATGCTGGGGCTTTTTCTCGGATAACCAGACGCTGTTCATCCTGTCGATCCCGCTGGAGAGCGTCCGTGAAAGCGTGGATCTGTCCAACCGTTTCCTGATCTACGTGGGCATTGCGGCCATGGCGCTGAGCTGTGTGGTGATGTACGCGGCCACGAGCCGGGTGGTCAGACCGATTTTGAAGCTGGCCGGACTTTCGGAGCGCATGACCCGGCTGGATTTTACCGCGAAATATGACGGAAAAGAGCAGGATGAGATCGGCGTGCTGGGACGCAGTATGAATACGCTGTCGGACAAGCTGCAGCAGACCATCGGCGAACTGAAGGAAGCGAATCTCGAACTGCAGAAAGACATTGAGGAAAAGATACAGACTGATGAGATGCGCAAAGAGTTCATCGCCAATGTTTCCCATGAGCTGAAGACGCCCATCGCGTTGATCCAGGGATATGCCGAGGGACTGGCGGAGGGGATGGCCGAGGATCCGGAGAGCCGGGACTATTACTGTGAGGTCATTGTGGACGAGGCCGGAAAGATGAATAAGATGGTCCGCCAGCTGCTGACGCTGACCGCCCTGGAATTCGGCCGGGATCCGGTTTCCATGGAGCGGTTCGATCTGGCGGAAGTGATCCGCGGGGTGCTTTCCGCGTCCGGCATTCTGATCCAGCAGAAGAATGCCAGGATACAGCTGGAAATGTCGCCGCCGATTTATGTATGGGCCGATGAATTTAAGATCGAGGAGGTCGTCACCAACTATCTCAGCAACGCGCTGAACCATCTGGAGGGCGACAGGATCATCCGGATCACGGTTGAACGGCTGGAGAATCGGGTGAAAGTAAGCGTCAGAAACACCGGGGAGCCGATTCCGGAGGAGGAGTTCTCCAATATCTGGACAAAATTTTATAAAGTGGATAAGGCCAGGACACGGGCTTACGGCGGCAGCGGCATCGGATTGTCCATCGTGAAGGCGATCATGGATTCCCATCATCAGGAGTATGGGGCCCGGAATGTGGAAGACGGCGTGGAGTTCTGGTTTACATTAGATACGCGGGATGCCGGCTGAGGCCGGGTCCCGCGCATGTTCTTGTGAAAACTGCGGCAGCTGAAAAGGAATGAGAACGAATCAATCGGACGCATCCAGGGAGAACAGCGGGGTATAAGTCGGGCTGTCCAGCAGGTGGTTGTAGGCCATATAGAGATACTGGTTCATGAGCGTGCGGTAGGGGGAAGATTCCGAGGTGATATCGTCCCAGCTGTAAAAAACGCCGTTTTTATCGATGCAGCCATAGGACTGCACAGCCGGTACCTCCTGAGCCATTTCCAGGAGATATTCATTGTAGGGAGTCATCTGCAGATTGGCCAGCTTCAGCACCAGCGGCGCCAGGTAAATGGCTCCCAGACGGTCAATGTGACGAGAAGGCTGCTCATAATTTGTCCAGATGATAAAAGGCGTCTGATACCAGATCAGCCGTTCCTCCTCCGTAGCCATATAGCTGGGTTTTCCCAGGAGGTCGTCGTAAAATGCGTCTTCCACGCTTGGCTGGTGATCGCCGAACATGACGATCATGGTAGGCTGGTCGCAATGGCTGAAATAATCGATCAGATATGCAAAGGCCTCATCGGAACGTTTCATCAGGGACAGGTAAAGATCCGTCTGCGGATATTTCCCTTCCAGATCGCCGGTCAGATAGATCTCCGGTTCAAAGCCTTCCCAAGGCTGATAACCGCCGTGGTTCTGCATGGTAACGTTGAAGAGGAATAATTTAGTATCCGGAGAAGCCTTGCTCTCGACGATGCGGATCACGTGTTCGTAATCGGACTGGTCCGTCGTGTAACCGCGGAAAATTTCGCCGTCAGGGAAAAAACTTAAATCCAGAAACAGATCGAATCCCATGTCCGCGTAACAATCCTCGCGGTTCCAGTTAGTGCCAGGATATGGATGCAGGCCGATCGCGTCATACCCCTGATTTTTCAGGGTGCTTACCAGAGAAAGGGTTCCGGGGTGAATATATAATTGGAACGGCACCGATCCGAGGGGCGCGATGTGGATGGTATCGCTGGTCAGGAATTCACATTCCGTGTTTGCAGTAAAAGAACCAAACACCGGAACGAAAAGGCTGCCCTTTACGGTATTTTCCTCCAGACTGTTTATAAAAGGAAAATAATCCTCGTTTACGGAAAAATCGCCGGCCACTTTCAGCTCAGACAGACTTTCGTTCATAATGCAGATCAGATTGACCGGCTGAATGGCACCGCTCGTTTCGGACACGCTGTCGGCAGCGCCGGACTCCTCGATGGTTTGATAAATATTCTGCAGCTGCTGCCGGGAATATCCTTCCGGGGAACGATTTATGACGTACTGCAGGGAAACGGCCGTACTGAAAAAATAGCCGTTTTCCCGGTAGGATTCGGTCGGATCCCACATGTTGATGATAAACAGCCCGTCGTCTGCAAGGAAGGAACAATAAAAATAGGAGATAACGCCAATCAGGACAACCGCCCCGCCAGCGCCGAAAGCCAGTCTTTTTCTCCGGCCGCGGAAACGGACCGGCAAAAACCACATGAGCAGATTGGCGATGAGAAGCAGCAGCGCGGCAATTTCCATATTACGGGAAATACTAAAATGATAATTTCCCGCGACCGTCATGGCGGTTCTGAAAGCCAGTATATCCCAGATCATAATCGGACGTGCCCGGAAATCCACGACAAAGGTTTCCGCCAGAGAAAGGATGAAAATGAAAACGGATACGACCGGCACGGTGATCCGGGAATTTCCTGTGAGGATCATTACAAACAGATAGATCACGCCAATCCACAGGATATTCCATTGGAACCGGGCAGATTGGACGAGGGAGAGAGTTTCGGTGACATATTCGAATAATAAAAAGGAAATGACCGGAAAGGAAAGTAACACAAGGACGCCTGCCAATGTCCGGCATTGGCGGAGCCGCTGGGCTTTCTTTTGGTCTTTTTCCGAGCTGAACGGCAGCTCTCTGTTTTTTTCTGTCATGGTAAACCTCCGGCGCAGGTTACTGTTATCCGCCCCGCAGAAACAGGGGCGCGCAGCTTGGTCTGTGAAAGAATATGCCGCGTTATGCGTTATGTTATCATGCAATGGTCCGTCATGCAACATAACACATTAGTTTACTATAAAACAGAGCTTTTTTCCAGATAGAAACGATGAATTTTTTGTGAAAAAAATTTTTAAAAAAGTTGTTGACATTTCTTGTCGGGTCTGGTAATATATACTTCGCGCCCCGGAAAGGGGGGCCAGGCACCTTGACAATCAAAGACAGAACAGTATGCAAGACCCTGAAGATTCCGGAAGCATCCGGGGGACCGGATGCGAAG
>CANQUA010000087.1 GCA_947626915.1 uncultured Lachnospiraceae bacterium | reverse complement strand
TACAGATACCGGTAACCAAGAGTCCACGCCGGCTTTTTGACCGTGCTGTCCAGGTTGTAATACCCGGAATCGTCGGCGGAAAGGCCGCGCATCTGCTGCCACCGGCTGTCGGTCAGGCGGTCTTCGGCCGGCCACGGGAACTGGTAGAAGGAATACACGCTGCCCTGAGCGATCTTCAGCTTCCCGTCCACCTTCACGATCACCTGCAGAAGCGACGGCGTATCGGTGGCAAGCTCCAGCACCCGGCCGTCGCCGGTCGCGATATCCGTTACGACGGCGGCGGGGCAATTCTGGGTTGAGATCAGATCCTCGTCCTCTTCCCGGTCACGGACCGTCTCGATCCAGAAATGTTCGAGACTGCCGCCGAACGCGCGGATAAACTCATATTCCTCATCGGTCAGAACCTCGTCCCGCAGTTCCTTTACGGAGATTTCTTCCAGCGTAACCGCCATTTGGGACAGGCGGGACAGATTCTCCCGGTCCGCGTCCTCCAGCAGTCCCAGTTCGTCCAGTCCCCGGGCCGTCCGGCCGGCCAGCTCCGCGAAGCGGGCGTAGACCGCCGGCTCCGGCTCCGCATAACCGCGGTCGTCGGTTTCCTCGTAACCGCCGCCCATTTCCGCCATTACCTGCTTCGTATAGAGAACCGTGTCGTGCTTCAGTTCCGTAAAACTGCCGGCGAAGCATTCCAGATTTTTCTTCGCCCATTCCTCGTTCTGCATAAACGGGGGATACCCTTCGCCCTTTTCTTCCAGAAGCGGCCGCAGGGTATCCAGCCAGCCGGCATACAGGCTGGCGCTCCACAGCGTTTCGTTTTCCTCGGACAGGTAATCCCTCAAGCGCTCCATCTGCTCCGGATAACCGTCGTAATCCGACGCGCCGGATTCCGCCAGAAGGCGCAGCGCCTCTTCGCTTCCCAGGGCGGCCGGCACATCCAGCACGTCCGGGAGCATCCGGCCGGCCACATTGTCATGCACCAGCTCCTGCATGACGGCGGCGTCGACGGTGAACCGCTGCCCCATAAACCGGAACCCCGGTTTTTCGCCGTGATCGCCCTCCCCCGAAGAAACGCCGTGGATCCGGGGAGGCGAGAAGCGGGCAGCCGCCTTTCGGAAAAGTTCAAACCCGGCCGTATCTCCGATCAGGGCCTCCGCCGAACCGTTTTCCCCGTAGAGTTCCCGGAAGACCGGCAGATACTGGTCGACGCCTAAATCGTCGCTGGTGCCCGCGAAAAACGCGGTGACATCGTAAACCGACTGCCAGAGCCCATAGGCCCCGGCATCTTCCGAAAGCATCTGCGTGATCAGAAGCGCGCTCCGGTCCAGTTCCTCGTCCTCCCGGACGAAATGCGTCCGCCCGTAAAGCATCATGACCCGGAAATACCGCTCCAGTTCCGCATCCCCTTCATAATATCCGCGGGGAACATATTGGGAATAATCCTCCATCCGGCCTGTGATCCCGGAAAGTTCCATGCTCTCCCCGGCAAGGATCCGCGAAAGCTCCGCCTCCGCCGGTTCCCGGACCTCCTCCGGCAGCCGGGCGTTCTCGTCCAGCAGACCTGCCCCGACTGCAAAGAACGTCAGACAGCGCCCGGCCGCCTGCTCCCATTCGCTGCCTTTCATGGTTTCATAAAGGGTCTCGCTGTTTTGAAGCATGCGCTCCGTCAGCTGGCGGACCCGTTCCGTCAGTTGGTTCTGTTCCAGCTTTTTCATCAGATAGCTGAAATAGAGATGGTAGGTGTGCATCATGGAGTCCACGGTCACAAAACTGGGTTTATTTTCGTACCGGTTGGTTTCGTAGATCTCAAAAAATTCCCTTCCGGCAGAACCGGCCACGGAAAAACCGTTTTGGGCCAGCAGCGCTTTCACCTCCTCCTGAAGGTAGAACTGCCAGAGGTTTTCCACATTGCTTAAATCCTCCTCCACCGTATAAGGTTCCACAGACGCCGCGGCCGGCCCCGATTGAATGCGGGTCTGCGCGTCCAGGGGGCTTTCCCGCACAGGAAACTCCCAGTTGTCGAAGAGCTCCTCCCGGTCCGCCGCCGTTTCTTCCCCGCTGCTCTCCCGGGAAACAGCTTCGCCGGCCGAGGTCGGTTCCGGTTCCGGAGACGTTTCCTCTTCTGCGGAAGAGGACGGTTCCGCAGCCGGCTGCGCGGCTGTGGTCTGTTCCCGGCGGCTCTGCGTTTCCGCGGGATCCTCCCGGCGTCCGCAGGCGGCCAGACCGAACGAAAGCAGGACGATCAGCCCGGCGCTTAAAAGTATATGTCGTTTCATCCCTTAGGCCTCCTTACAGGTATTACGTCCGCACCTGACCGTTTCCGTAAATGATATATTTCGTTGTGGTCAGTTCCTTAAGACCCATGGGCCCCCTGGCGTGAAGCTTCTGGGTGCTGATCCCGATCTCCGCGCCGAACCCGAATTCAAAACCGTCTGTAAAACGGGTAGACGCGTTGACATAGACCGCCGCCGCGTCGATCTCGTTCAGGAATTTCTGCGCGTTCGCATAGTCCGACGTAATGATCGCTTCGGAATGTTTCGTATTATACCGGTTGATATGGGCAATGGCCTCGTCGATGGAATCCACCAGCTTCAGGGAAAGGATATAATCCAGATATTCCGTGCCCCAGTCCTCTTCCGAGGCAGGCTTCAGACCGTCCGTCATGGCGCAGGCATCCGCGTCGGCGCGGATCTCCACCTGTTTTTCCGCCAGCCGTTCTTTCAGAAGCGGCAGGAAACGCGGCGCAGCCGCCCGGTGGACGACCAGGGATTCACAAGCGTTGCAGACGCTGACCCTCTGGGTCTTGGCGTTGTAAATAATATCCAGGGCCATCTGAAGATCCGCCGATTCATCCACATAAATATGGCAGTTGCCGGTGCCCGTCTCGATGACCGGCACGGTGCTGTTTTCCACCACGGTGCGGATCAGACCTGCGCCGCCTCTGGGAATCAGCACGTCCAGATACTCGTTCATGCGCATCAGCTGTCTCGTGGTTTCCCGGTCCGTATTCTCGATCAGCTGCACCGCGCGGGCAGGCAGACCGGCCTGTTCCAGGCCCCGCTGCAGACAGCCGACGATCGCCTGATTGGAGCGAAGCGAGTCGCTTCCTCCCTTTAAAATGACCGCGTTTCCGGCCTTGAAGCAGAGACCGAACGCGTCGGCGGTCACATTGGGACGGGCCTCATAAATAATGCCGACGACCCCCAGGGGAACGCGCTTCTTCCCGATCAGAAGCCCGTTGGGGCGGGGCTTCATGGAAAGGACCTCGCCTACGGGATCCTCCAGCGCCTCCACCGCCAAAAGTCCCTCCGCCATTGCGCGGATACGGACCGGGTCCAGGGTCAGGCGGTCCACCATGCCGGGGTTCATGCCCTTTTCCTTTGCCGTTTCGATATCCGTCCGGTTGGCTTCCAGAATCTGATCCCGGCCGTCCAAAAGTGCCTGGGCCGCCGATTTAAGACCCTGATTTTTCTCTCTGGGACCCAGATGATTCAGGATCCGGGATACCTCTTTTGCCTGTTCCCCGATCGTTTTCAGTTCCATATATAAAAATCTCCTTTTCTGCATCCCGGCGCGGCCTATACCTCTTTGACCCCGCCGTGTTTTTTTCCAAGATCCGTAATGCTGCCGTCCGGTTCCTTGATGGAAATGTTGTTCAGAGTTCCCCGCAGACTGGCGCGGATGGCCTTGATATATTCCTGGCGCAGCGCGGCCTGTTCCCTCGCTTCCTCCTCTGACAGCCCCACGGCCTTGGATTTGTGGTACAATGTATTGATACGGTCGATCATTTCCTGCGTGATCATAAGTCTCCTCCTGTTTTCCCGATCTGCGGATCGGAAACGGCTGCGCCGCTGAATCTGTTCCGTGCCGGTCTCATCCTGTGCCGGTCCATTCTGTTTTAATCCGGACTGTCCTGTTCCCGTCGTCCCGACCGGCTCTGTGCCGGATCTGTTCTGTTTTGCGCCGTCCGCCCGATCCGCATCCGATCAATATTCCCGGTTCAGGTAATCCATCAGATCAAAGTCATAGTTCCGGTGAGCCATAAACAGGGTCCCCCTCGGCTCTCCCGCCAGGATCTCGGAAATGATCTCGACCCGCTCCGCGTTTGCGATCACCAGATCGGAGCCGCCGTCCGTAGCGATCCGCGCCGCGGCCAGCTTTGCCGCCATGCCGCCTGTTCCCACGCTGCTCCCGGAAGTGGCTTTTCCCATGGCCAGCAGCTCCGGCGTGATCGCAGGTACCAGGTCAATGAACCGCGCCCGGGGATTGGTCCGCGGATCGTCGGAATACAGCCCGTCAATATCCGAGAGCAGGATTAGCAGATCGGCTCCGATCAGAGCGGCCACGATCGCGGACAGCCGGTCGTTGTCGCCGAAATTATCCACCAGCGGGATCTCCGACGTGGCGACTGTGTCATTTTCATTGACAATGGGGACCGTCCCCAGCTTCAGCAGTTCCTTGAAGGTATTCTGTGCGTTATAGCGGGAGGCGTCGTTGACCATGGTGTCTTTGGTCAGCAGCACCTGGGCCGCCACCTGATTGTATTCCGCAAACAGCTTCTGATAGACCATCATCAGCCTGGCCTGGCCTACCGCGGCGAAAGCCTGTTTCTGGGCCAGACTGTCCGGCCGGCCCTGGTGGTGCAGCGCCTGACGCCCCGCGGCAATAGCGCCGGAAGACACCAGGATCACTTCGCGGCCGGACCCCTTCAGGTCGCTGATGATCCGCACCAGCCGCTCGATTTTTAACAGGTTCAGATCGCCCGTTTCCGCATGGGTCAGCGATGAAGAACCGATCTTTATGACAATGCGCTTTTTCCCGCGCAGCGCTTCCCGCCTGGGGTCCGCTTCCCTTTCCATTCCTGTACCTGCTCCCGTTCCGGTTTTATCCTGATTTCTATTATAGTATGCGCCGTCTTCAGCCGTTTCTATCTTACACTATTTTTCAGGAAACGTCAAATTATTCTGCGGATGAGAATGATCAAAAACGAAAATCCCTTTCCGTAAATTCTGCCATGCAGAGGGAAGAACCGTCCATTTTTCTTTTTTCACCGCCCGGGAAAGTCCTGCCATGCCGCTCCGGCCGCAGGTCCGTTCCCGCAGCGCTTGAAAAATCGCAGGATATACGGTATAATCCCAGTTATCAATGCGACTTAGGAGGTACATATGAAAGTAAAAGACAGCCCCTATATCAGCCGGAACCGGGCGCTGTTTCAGAAGCTTCTGCGGACGCTTCTGGAAGAATACCCTTACGCCTCTGTGCTGGCGGCTGACAGCCGGGAAAAGACCTATTCGGTCAACCGGCGGCTGACCAGTATCCGCGGAGGCGGCATGATGTCCGCCAGAGGCTTCGTGGCGCGGGTTTTCGACGGTTCCCGCTGGTCGGAACATTCCTTTAACGAGATCTCGGAAGAACTGCTTCCCGCCATCGCCGCGCAGATCCGGGAAACCGCCGCCATGTCGGAGCGGATCCTGCCAGACGGGATCCGGGAAAATGTTTACGCCGCGCCGGACGACGCTCAAAACACGTTCCGCGGCAGCACCGAATACGAGATCGATCCGGAACAGACCGGGGACGACGCGGTTCTTGCACGGCTCCGGGAAATCCGCGACCGCGGTCTCGCTTACAGCGACCGTCTTCTGGACTGCAGCGTGCAGGTGAACTGGAACCGCACCTCCAAGCTGTTCCTCTCCCCGGGTAAGGACCTGGAACAGAACATTCTCTGGACCACGGCCTCCGTCAGTGCCGTCGCTGCCAGGGGACAGGAGATCAAAAACAGCCGCCGCTCTCTTTCCCTGCTGGGCGGTATGGAGCTCCTGGACCAGCTGGGGAAACAGGCAGAGGAAACGGCCGCCACCGCCATGGAACTGCTGGACAGCGCGCCCATGCCGGCCGGCGAGTACGAATGTGTCTGCACGCCGGAGGTCACCGGCATGATCGTCCATGAGGCTTTCGGCCACGGCGTGGAGATGGATATGTTTGTGAAAAAGCGCGCCCGGGCCGAGCAGTATGTGGGCCGGTATGTGGCTTCCCCTTTGGTGACCATGCACGACGGAGCCGTTTCCGCATCCCAGACCGGTTCTTATTTCTTCGACGACGAAGGAACCATGGCCAAAGACACCATTGTCATCGACAAAGGCATTTTAAAGACCGGCATCAGCGATTATCAGTCCGCCATGATCCTGGGGACCGAACCCACCGGCAACGGCCGCCGCGAAAGCTACCGGCGCAAGGCCTACACCCGCATGACCAATACCTGGTTCGAGGGCGGCAGCGACCGCGTGGAGGATATGATCGCGTCGATCTCTTACGGGTTCCTGCTGGAGGAGCCGTCGAGCGGCATGGAGGATCCGAAAAACTGGGGCATCCAGTGCATGGTGAATATTGCGCGGGAGATCAGGGACGGCAGACTGACCGGCCGCATTTTCTCTCCCATCGTCCTCACCGGCTATGTCCCGGATCTGTTAAAGTCCATTACCATGATGTCCCCCGCGCCCGAACTGTCCGGCGGCGGATTCTGCGGCAAAGGGTATAAAGAATGGGTCAAAGTGTCCGACGGCGGTCCGTATGTCAAGGCCAGGATCCGTCTGGGATGATAAAGGAGGAGAACCGATGATCGAACGAATCATACAAGCGCTGAACGACCTGCAGATCTGCAAGTACAGCATCCAGGAAATCCGGTCCCGGTCGGCGGAAGCGTTCTATGTCCGCCGCCGTCAGGACCTGAAGCGCCGCACCACGCTGACCGATTACACTGTCAGCGTTTACCGGGATTTTGAGAAAGACGGCAGACGCTTCACGGGCGATTCCTCCGTCCCCGTCTATCCCGGCATGGAAGAATCGGAGCTGAAGGAATCTTTGCGGACCGCTTACCACGCGGCCTCCTTCGTAACCAATCCCTGCTATCCTCTGGTCTCCGGCTCCAAAGAAGCACCGGTGCCGTCGCAAAGCGGTTTTGCCGGAAAAAGTCCGGAAGAAAATCTGAAGGCGGTCGCGGAGGCCATTTTCGCGGCGGAAGATACGGAAGATGTGTTCATCAATTCGGCAGAGATCTTTGCGGAACAATGGACCAGCCGGGTGATCAATTCCAGCGGTGTAGACGTAAGCTGGGAGAACTGGAACTTAAACGGCGAGTACGTGATCCAGTGCCTGTCGCCCGCCGATGTAGAGACGCACCATACGTTTTCGCTGCGGGAGCCGGATCTCGCCATCCTCCAAAAGGAAGTTGCGGACGCGATGACCCGGACGAAAGACCGCGCCCGGGCCGACAAACCGCCGAAGGGAGGCCGCTATACGGTCATTCTCTCCGAAGAACATGTGGATACGCTTCTCAGTTACTATGTGAGCCGTTCCGACGCTTCCAGGGTCTACCAGCACTATTCCGATTACGCGCCGGGGCAGGCGGTCCAGGGCGAAGAAATCCGGGGCGACGCGCTGACCGTGATCCTGAAAGCGGCGGCTCCCTACGATCTGCAGGGCGTTCCGCTGCATGACCGGACGCTTCTGGAAAACGGAGTCCTGCAGACGATCCACGGCGCGCCCCGTTTCTGCTATTACCTGGGGATCGAACCCACCGGCATTTACCGCAGCATCCAGGTTCCCACCGGTTCCACTCCTCTGGCGGAAATGAAAAAGCAGCCCTACCTGCATATCGTTTCGTTTTCGGATTTCCAGATGGATTCGTTCTCCGGGCACTTCGGCGGGGAGATCCGGCTGGCCTATCTGTTTGACGGGGAAACGGTAAAAACCGTGACCGGCGGCTCCGTAAACGGGATCCTGCCGGAGGTCCAGGGCCAGATGATCTTTTCGAAAGAACGCTGCCGCTCCGCCCGTTACGACGGGCCGCTGGCCGTATCGATCCGGAATGTGACCGTGGCCGGGATCGATGGGGAATAGCCCTGGCGGCGGCAAAAGCAGCGAATCTTTCATTTAACATAATCGAGTAGGGCGGATGTTCTCCGCCCTCTCACACCACCGGTATGTGCCGTTCGGCATACGGCGGTTCAGCATAACCTCAAAGTATGATGCCTTTCTTCTCGCCTGTACCTTACGGTACAAACCTTGGGATTCGCTTTAGGGTTCGTCGGCAGCTGCGCCCCTTGTGGACTTTCACCACAGACTAACGGCATGCCCGTCATACAAAAAGGCAGCAAATCTTTCTCAGGCTTACTGCTTTCACTGATCGTGTCGTTGGTCGACTGGTATTCAGTTTACATCCAATGCAGTATCCTCCGTTTCCATAATACGTCCTTTCTTCAATGTCAAAATGACATCCGCTTTCTGTGCCAGCTCTTTACTGTGTGTAACGATGATTACACATTTCTTTTTTTCATGCGCCAGTTCCAGAAAAATATCAATGATCTCATTTGCGGTATCCTCGTCCAGATTTCCGGTCGGCTCGTCTGCCAAAAGGACGGGCGCATTGCTCGCCAATGCTCTCGCTATGGCAACCCTCTGCTGCTGCCCGCCGGACAACTGCATAACGTTGCGCCTGCTCTGGGTTTCATCCAGCCCCATGGAACGCAGCAGCCCTATCGCATCCTCTTTTCCTCCAAGTCTGACATTTTCAGCCGGAGTAAGATAATCGATCAGGTTATAATTCTGAAAAACAAGCGAGATGTTTTCCTTCCTGTGTCTGTTCAGCCTTTTCTGCAGGATATTGGCTCCATCCATACGGATTTCTCCCTCTACCGGCACATCAAGTCCCGCCAGCAGGGAAAGCAGCGTGGTCTTCCCTGAGCCGCTTGCGCCTAAAACGGCATACATTTTTCCCTGCTCAAAGCAGTAGGATATATGGTTCAATATCACCTTGTCTCTCTGTGATTTGTAATAATACATGACATCCTTTATCTCTAACATAATGACCTCCTAACTCATCTTGCTCAAAATCTCTTTCGGTTTCTGGAGCATAATAAAAATACAGGATCCCGCAATGGCGATCATGATGATTCCAAGAACCGATATTCCGGATAACAGTATCACAGTTCCACGGATCTCCACGCTGACGCCCACGACCTTTGCATGATCATCCGTTTCCCTTTCCTTCCAATTGTTAAATTCCAGGACGTCCCCCACCTTCAGTCCGTTCAAGTCCGCAAGTTCTCTGGA
>CANQUA010000086.1 GCA_947626915.1 uncultured Lachnospiraceae bacterium | reverse complement strand
AGATCGAGACCGTGCTGATGAACCAGGGCTATCCGGCCAACTACCAGATCATCGTGGACCGCGTCCGCAATACCGATACCATCGAGGTGCAGGTGGAGATGACCCAGGAAATGTTCTCCGACAACGCCGGCGTCGTCGCAGCCCGCGAAAAAGCGCTGGTCGACGCGCTGAAAGCCATGCTCGGCATCCTGGTCAAGGTGCGCCTGGTCAGCCCGAAAGCCATCACCCGCAGCGAGGGCAAGGCGGTCCGCGTCATCGACAAGCGGAATCTGTACCAGGGCTAGATCTGCGCCGCGGCGGAGTGCACTGTCGCATCCGCTGCCCGGTCTGAGGTCTGGGACGGTTCCGTTTCCGGCCCAACAGCAGGCCGCCATATAATTTGATCACGATGTTTTTTAAACAGAACCCAGCAATGAAACGGTTAGTCCTGACCGGCTGTCAGGGATCTAACCGCCACAATTTGATTGTAGAAGGAGGAAATTATGACCGTAAAACAGATTTCCGTATTTCTGGAAAATAAAGCCGGCACGCTGGCTGAACTGACCGATTTCCTGAACCGTCACAACATCGACATGCGGGCCCTTTCCCTGGCGGAGGCGCAGGATTTCGGCATCGTCCGCATGATCGTCGACGACGTCTACGCCGCCACCAACGTATTAAAAGAGGCCGGCTACGTGTTCTCCATCACGCCGGTTCTGGCCGTGAAAATGGCGGACGAACCCGGCGGACTCTACCGCATCCTGAAAGTGCTCGGCGACGGCGGCGTGAACCTGGAGTACATGTACGCGTTCCTGGCCAACCAGGAAGCCTACACGATCCTGCGGGTCGCCGACGAAGACAAAGCGGCGGAGGTCCTAAAACGCAACGGCATTATGCCGGTGTGCCAGGACGAGATCGCCGCGCTGTAATCCCCGTCATGACAGCGCCGCATAAAGCGCAGCGCGGGCGGCGTTTCGGCGGCGCGGCGGAGAACCGAAAGCCAAACCAGATGAACCAAACGCCCGTTTCCGGCGGCTGGAACTTGCCAGCCGTACCGGAGACGGGCGCTCTCAAATGCGGTTCATTGCTCACTTCCCATCCATCACCCCTGCGCACCAATCGTCCTCTTCATCCACTCCGCTTCTGCGGCCGTTCCTTTCTTCTCATAATATTTCGCCTGCGCCTCCCACAGCTCCTTATACTTGCCCCCGGCTTCGAGCAGGCCGTCGTGGGTCCCGTGTTCCACGATCCCGCCGTCCGCGAACACCAGGATCTCCCGGCAGAAGCGGCAGCTCGACAATCTGTGCGAAATGTAGATCGCCGTGCGGTCGCCGGCAATCTCGTCGAAATTTTTGTAGATCTCCGCCTCAGCGATGGGGTCCAAGCTGGCGGTGGGCTCGTCCAGAACGATAAACGGCGCGTCCTTGTAAAGCGCCCGGGCGATGGCGATCTTCTGCCGCTCGCCGCCGCTGGTCACGATGCCGTCCTCATCGAAATCCTTGCCGAGCCAGGTCTCCAGGCCGTCAGGCAGTTCTTTCAGCCGGTCGCCGAAGCCCGCGTCCTCCAGGCATTTGACTGCTCGCGCTTCGTCCACGTCGCAGGAGCCCGCCACGTTCTGCCCCAGCTTGTGGGACATCAGCCAGAAATCCTGGAACACCACCGAGAATATCTGCATGTACTCGTCATAGCGGTATTTTTTGATGTCCACGCCGTTTAAGAGGATCTCCCCCTCCTGCGGGTCGTAGAGCCGGCAGAGGAGTTTTATGAACGTGGATTTCCCCGAGCCGTTTTCACCCACCACGGCCAGCTTGGTCCCGACCTCGAATTTCACCGAGACATGCCGTAGCGCCCACCGGTCGGAATTCGGGTACTTGAAGCCCACGTCCTTAAATTCCACGTTGTACTTCCTGTCGCGGCGCTTTTCGGTGGTCAGGGTGCCCTGATACATTTTGTTCGGAATGTCCAGGAATGTAAAAATATCTTTCAGGAACTTGGCGTTGACGCGGAAATTGTTTAACAGGGTTAGGCTTTGCGTGAAAGCGCCGATGAATCTCGTGACCGCGCCCACATACTGCGTCACTTCGCCTAAGCCGAACGCGCCGCCCAGGGCCTTTAAGCAGACAAAGAGGTAGATTACGCACATCAGCAGCTTTTCCCCGAAGGCCACGCCGATCCTCATGAGCCCGCCGATCCCCTTATTGTACTGGTGAACCGGTCCTCCGGAACCCCAGGGATTTCCGCCGGGAAGCCAGCTGTAATATTTCACAAAGCCCTCGTTCTGCTCGTACATTCTGTAGTCGACCATGGAATCCGGATCCCCGTTCAAACCGCCGAAATGGCTAAAGAGCCGGTTGCCGAATCTCGCTTTATCGCTGAGGGCGGCGTTGTCCTCGGTCCATTTTCTCTCTGCCAGAGGAGAGATTCCTGCGCAGAGAATGATAAGCGTCAGAAAGCCGAGAAACGCAGGCGGATTGTTCAGAAACGCATAGGGGCTGCCCGCGGGAACCTTGCTGAAGATCAGTCCCGCCGACATCGCCGCCGCGCCGAAAACGCTGAAGCCGTTCGACACGAGATCCTCGAAGTTCCATGATATTTTTGAAAATCCCCAGCCGTTCCAATCGCGGTTCTGGTTTATCTGGTCCCGCAGGTCGCGCACGCGCTGATCCTCCACGTCGCTGTAGTCCATCGACAGGAACTTCTCGTCTTCGACGCGCTGCAACGTGCTCCAGAAATTCACGGACCTGACTTCATAGGCATGCTGCATCACGCTGTTTATGACCGCAAACACCGCCGCCGAAATGAGCTGGAACGCCGCCCAGAACAGGAGCTTTTCCGCTCTGCGTTCCCCCGCCAGTTCGCCGATCAGCCTTGCCGTCACAAATAAAGAAGTATAGGAAAATACGGTGGCAAACAGCGCTTTCACGATCACATAAGGAAACATCAGCTTATTTTTGGAATTTAACAGCCGGATCGCCCGGATATTGATCTGAAACGCTTCGCGCCAGGACATTTTTTCAGACTTGTCCGTCATTTATACCGCCTCCTCTTTTCCGTAGTCTTCCTGATAGTATCTGGCCTGGACCTGAAACAGCCCGGCGTATTCTTTCCCAAGCCTGAGCAGGCTCTCGTGGCTGCCCTCCTCGGCGATCCGCCCGTCTTTCAGGAACAGGATCCTGTCGCAGAACTGGGTCGAGGCCAGGCGGTGGGAAATAAAGAACGAAGTTTTTCCCTCGGCCATCGCGCTGTATTTTTCATACATATCCCGCTCGGCTAACGGGTCCAGAGCCGCGGTAGGCTCGTCGAGTACCAGCACGGCGCCGTTTTTATAGAGAGCCCTTGCCAGCATCAGCCGCTGGGTCTGGCCTCCCGACAGCACGACGCCGTCCAGGTATACCTCCCTCCCCAGGTGGGTGTCGATCCCGTTCGGCAGGTCCTGCACCGTTTTCGTAAGTCCGGCTTTTTCCAGGCAGTCCCGGACCCTTGCCACGTCAATGTTGGTCGCCGACTGTGCCACGGTTTCGGCGACGGTGATATCGAACAGATTGAAATGCTGGAACACCGCCGAAAAGAGCTTATAATATTCCCCGCGGTTGAATTTCCGGATGTCGGCGCCATTTAAGAGCACCCTGCCCTCGTCCGGATCCAACAGACCGGTGACAAGCTTGATCAGCGTCGTCTTGCCCGCGCCGTTTAAGCCGACGATGGCGACCTTCTCCCCGCGCCGGATCGTGAGATTCAGGCGGTCGATGATCTTTTTGTCCGATTCCGGATAGGTGTAGCTCACGTTTTCAAGGCGGATCTCGTAGGTATAATCGGCCGGAACCGGCTCGCCCCCGGCGAAGCGGTACGGCTCCGGATAGTTTAAAAATTCCAGCATACAGGAAAAGTCGAGGCACTTGTCCTTCAGATCGCGCAAATTGTTTAAGATGCCGTTTAAGCGCCCGCTGAAAGAGTTTACCGCCGAGAAGTACAGCATGAACTCCGCCGCGCTCATGCCGCTTTCCATGCACATCCTAAGGAGGATGAACAGGACCGCACCGCTTCGCAGCAATTCGATGATCACGCTAAAACCTGTGCCGATCAGATAGAACATATGCTCCCGCCGCGCGTAGGCCTGGCTGGCCGCAAAGGCCTTGTCGGTGAGACGCATGATCCAGCTTCCCAGCCCGAAGAGACGGATGTCCTTGGCAACGGAAAGCTGCCCGGGAAGCCCTATGAGATAGCCCGTCTGCCGGTCGATATGCGACAATTCCTCGCGGTGGCGGTAGTTATATCGATGGATGTAGCCTGAGACCACGAAATCCATAAGGCTTAAAACCATCGTCACCGCGAACACCAGGGGATGAATGTGGGTGAGCATGGCGGTGAAGAAGCCGAACATCACGACGTTCACCATCAGCTCCTGCAGCGTGTGCCACGTTCCCTCAGCGGCGCTGTTGTTGCTGCTGCAGGCCATAAAAGCCCGCTGCCCCGCTCTTAAATATTGGTTGTCGAGGCAGTGGCAGTAGGACGTCGATGCGAGCTTGTCGCTGAGCTCCCGCATGATCCTAAGGCGCAGTTCGATCTGATAGCAGCCCTTTACTCCGCCGCCTCCCTTGCCGTTTCCGATGTAGCTGACCAGCGCGTCGGAGACAAAGCACCCGCCGATGAAAAACGCCGCGGTCAGGAGCAGTTCCCGGGCGGAACTGTGATTTTCAAGACGCGAGAGGATCATCGGGGACATGTAGAACCCGAAGACGGCGCTTGAAACATTGAATACGATCTGGAAAAACAGCAGCGCAAGGGTCTCGGGGCAGTATTCCCTCGCCTTGCCGAAAAAGTAGCGAAGACATGCCGCCGTGCCGTACTGTGGTTTTTCTTTTTTCATAGAATCACTTCCTTTTTTATGGTGGCTTCAGCATATCACAAAAGTCCCCGAATATTCATATTCGGGGACGAATCGTCGTGATCAGGGGATGAACTGTAAAAATCGCCGCTATTTTTCGCGGAGAGGCAGCAGGATCTCGGTGGTAAAGGCTCCCTCTTCGGAGTTCCGGGAAATGTAGCCGCCGAGACGCTTCACTACGTCGTCGATCCGGCCCAGGCCCAGGCCGTGTTCGCCGCCCTTGGTGCTCCTGAAAAGATTGCCGATCTTCGTAAGCTTGCCGCCGGAAGTGAAATTTAAGAAAGAGATATAGAGCTGACTGCCCTTTAAATCGATATAGACCCGGATCACGCGCTTATCTTCCGGGAGGCTCCCGCTGGCCTCTATGGCGTTGTCAAACAGATTTCCCAAAACCGTGCAGAGATCCACCGCCGAGATCGAGAGCAGGACCGGGATCTGCGCGTCAACCTCGACCTTGATCCCGCGGTCGTTTGCAAGGGCGATCTTCGAATTTAAGATCGCATCGGTCATCGGGTTGCCGGTCTTGATCACCGTATCGACGGTATAGAGGTCGGTCTCCAGATCGTCGAGATATTTTGCGATCGCCTTCAGGTCGCCCTTGTCCGTATAGGATTTCAGGACCTGTATATGATTGCGGTAATCGTGCCGCCAGCCCCGCATTTTGCGGTACATATTGTCGACTTCCAAAAAATGCGTCTTCAGAAGCTCCTGCTGGTACGCTTCGATCCGCCTGTTTGCGCGTCTTCCGAGCATATGTTCTCCTGTGTTTCTTATTCTGATGATGAGCCGGTTTTTTTCCTGTCGGGCAGTAAACCGGCCGTTTCGTATGGGGCTGTAACCGTACGGCAAGTCAGCGGCGTATTTCAGCGGCGCATCCCGATGATCGCACGGTTGACCTTTTCGTACGCGCCCCTGGGCAGGGGGACGGCTCCTCCGCCTTTCAGAAAAATTTCCGAGCGCGTGACCCGGGTGATGAAGAACAGGTTGACGATGTACGACCGTCCCACCCGCAAAAACCGTTCGTCCAGCTCGGCCTCGATCTCCTTGAGCGGCATTTTGAGCGTATAGTCCCGCCCGGCATGGACCGTGACATAGTTTTTCAGGACCTCGATGTGGCTGATGTCGCGGACCGGCACAAGCGCGGTCTCATCGGGAAGCTCCAGCAAAAGCGTTCTGCCGTCGTCCGCAAGCTTCTCCACCGCCCGCGAAAGCACCGAGAAGAGCTTTTCCCGCGAAACGGGTTTTAGAAGATAATGCAGCGCCGCCACGTCGTACCCCTCCGCGATGTAATCCGAATATGCCGTGATGAAGACGATCTGCAGGAGTTTGTCACCGTCCTGCCGGAGCCGCTTCGCCAGTTCCACGCCGGACAGCCCGGGCATCTCGATGTCCAGAAGCAGGATGTCGGGCGGGCAGTCTGCATACGCAAACAGCAATGCCTCCGCGGACGGATATTCCTGCAGCCGGACCGAAGTCCCCGACTGGGCCGCCCAGTCAAGGACCAGGGTTTTTAGGAATGCGCGCTCGGAAGCGTTGTCGTCGCAGAGAGAAATCGTAAGCATGGCGGTGGCTCCTTTGGTTTGTAAAATTGATTATCGTATAACTGGGCAGGCCTTGCACTTTTCGATCAGTTTCTTATAAATATGCTCCACGAACCAAGGCTCCGTCGAAGCCTTCAGGGCCTCGTCAAAGGTCCACCAGCGGACCTCCCGGTTTTCTTCTTCATTCACGACCAAAGCCTCTTTCTCGTCCGCCTCGACCAGATAGGTAACGTTCAGATGCAGATGGCTGGGAACGTAACAGCCCCGCTTCACGTGCCCGTCCACAGTCAGTATCTCCAGGCTGAAGATATCGCCGCTCACGAAAGAAGCCCGCCTGACTCCCGTTTCCTCCCCAAGCTCCCGCAGGGCCACCGCCCGCAGATCCCCGTCGCCGTCCGCATGACCGCCGATCCAGGCCCAGGAATCATAGATTTTATGGTAGACCATCAGGGTCTTGGTCCGTTCCCGGTTCACGGTCCAGAGAGAAGCGGTGAAATGCCCGATCCGATTCTGACGTTTCAGATAATCCGGGCAGCTCTGCATATAGCGCAGCATCACGGCCCGGTCCTGCTCCTCCTGCTCATTGAACGGCACGTATTTCTCTATCTCTTCAAGCAGACTCATATATGACTCCTTTTTACGCGCAAACAACCGCGGCGGCATCTAAAAGCGATGTGCCAAAGGCTCAGAAATGTTTACCTGGCGATATAAAATCATTCATCCGCGCTTATCAGCGCATAAACGACAAGCATACAAAAAACACTCGGCGGTGGCTCAAAGACATCTGCCCGTCAGCGGGAGCCAGGAAACCTGCGCCCCGATTCCGCCTGCCAAACTTTCCTCACCCTGCCAGGATCTCCCTGAGCTTGTCGAGGAACGCTTCCTCACCCCAGGTATTGATCTTGAAAAATATGGCCTGGCTGCCCCCGGAAGAGATCGCCGAAAGCCGGATCGGCCCGTCCCCGTTCTGGAACAGCGTCACGCTGAGGCTCACGCGGTTCCCGCCTGCGTAGCTGTAGCGCTCGAACACCCGAACACTGCATTTGGCGCCGCCCTCCTGAAAATCGCTTTGGTCCTCCAGTGACGCGGAAACGCTTCCGCCCTGGATCCCCTGCACGATCCTCGACAAAATTTCATAAAAATTCCCGTTCACCGTCTGTTCCAGCTTTGCCATCCCCATTTCCTCCCGAATATGCAATTCTATATGTCCGC
The DNA here is from genome assembly GCA_947626915.1 of uncultured Lachnospiraceae bacterium. GTDB lineage: Bacteria > Bacillota > Clostridia > Lachnospirales > Lachnospiraceae > UBA3402. The sequence continues at coordinate 2,054 of CANQUA010000086.1, read as the reverse complement.
CTGCCGCGCTACAGGCTGCCTTTCGTCGACAAAACGCCGCTGATCCGTTCATCGATCCGCGTCGCTTCGTCCAGCGCCTTGGCAAACGCCTTAAACGCGGCCTCGATCAGATGATGGTTGTTGAAGCCGGCCATCTGCCGCAGATGCAGGTTCATTTCTCCCGCATAGGAGACGGCATAGAAAAATTCACGGACCATTTCCGTCTCCAGCTCTCCTACGCGTTCCCGGTCCAGGTTCAGATCATAGGCCAGATAAGGGCGGCCGCTCAGATCCAGGGCGCACAGGATCAGGGCGTCGTCCATCGGCAGTATTTTCGTGCCGAACCGGACGATTCCCTGCTTGTCTCCCACCGCCTCCCGGACGGCCTTCCCCAGAACGATACCGATATCCTCAACGGTGTGGTGCGTATCCACTTCCAGATCCCCGTCCGCATGAAGCGTCAGGTCAAAAAGGCCGTGGCGGGCGAAACCTTCCAGCATATGGTCCAGGAACCCGATGCCGGTATGGATCTCCGACCGGCCCGTGCCGTCCAGATCCAGCGTCAGAGAAATCTTCGTTTCTTTCGTATCACGTTTTACAGTCGCCGTGCGCGCCATCGGTTCTTCCTCGTAATTATAAAGTAGTAGTGTTTATAGACCCTCTCCAAGGTCTGTGTGCTATACTGTTTAAGACACTCCCCCGCTACGGCTTCTGCTCGAACCGGACCCGGATCGAATTGGCGTGGGCCGTCAGCCGCTCCGCCTCCGCGAATGTGACGATGTCCCGGCTCACCGGCTCCAGCGCCTCCCTGGAATAATAGATCACGCTGGATTTTTTGATGAAGTCGTCCACGCCCAGCGGCGAGAAAAATTTGGCCGTCCCGTTGGTGGGAAGCACATGGTTCGGCCCCGCGAAATAATCGCCCAGCGGCTCCGAACTGTATTCCCCGATAAAGATCGCGCCGGCGTTTCGGATCTTCGTCATGACCTCGAACGGATTCTTCGTCACGATCTCCAGATGCTCGGAAGCGATCTCATTGACGACGGAGACGGCCTCGTCCATATCCTTTGCCACCAGAATATAGCCGAACCGGTCAATGGATTTCCTTATGATCTCGCTGCGGGAAAGTTCTTTCATAAACGCTTCCACGCAATCGGAAACCTGCTCGCCCAGCGCGGCGCTGGTCGTGACCAGGATCGCGCTGGCCAGTTCGTCATGCTCGGCCTGGGACAGCAGATCCGCGGCCACGTATCTGGGGTTGGCCGTCTCGTCCGCCAGCACCAGGATCTCACTGGGACCCGCGATGCTGTCGATGCTCACATGCCCGTAAACCGCTTTCTTGGCCAATGCCACGAAGATATTTCCCGGTCCCACGATCTTGTCGACCCGCGGGATCGATTCCGTCCCAAACGCCAGCGCCGCGATGGCCTGCGCGCCGCCCGCCTTGTAAACTTCCGTCGCGCCGGCCAGATGCGCCGCCGTCAGCGTCACCGGATCCACCCTGCCGTCCTTTCCCGGGGGCGTCGTCATCACGATCCGCTCCACTCCGGCCACCTTCGCCGGAATGATGTTCATCAGCACCGACGACGGATAGGCCGCTTTTCCGCCCGGAACATAGACGCCCACGCTCCCAAGCGCCGTGATCTTCTGCCCCAGCAGCGTCCCGTCCGGCTTTGTGTCAAACCAGCTGTGCCGCACCTGTTTCTGGTGGTAATCGCGGATATTCTCCAGGGCCCGTTTCATGACCGCGATCAGTTCCGGATCCACCGAGGCCTCCGCCTCCGCGATCTCCTCATCTGTCACGCGGACCGTCTCCGCGGTGATCTCGGCGCCGTCAAATTTTTTCGTGTACGCGAATACGGCCGCGTCGCCGCCCGTCTTTACCGTCTCCACGATCTCCTGCACCGCGCCGGCGTATTCGCCGTACTGGTTCGGGTCCCGCTTCAGCAGATCCGACAGAATATTTTTTTTCGTCGTTTCATCCAATGTAATCCTGCGCATGGTTATATCCATTCCTTTCGCTTCGCTCAGGCACAAAACGTTATGAAAATGGTTTCCCTGAGCCTATTTTTTCG
>CANQUA010000085.1 GCA_947626915.1 uncultured Lachnospiraceae bacterium | reverse complement strand
AAAAAATTTCACAGGCATTGAAAAATCCCCATTTTTCAATGCCTGTGGCGAATTTTATGACTTTGCGATTGCCCTAGCAGGCAATATTGCCCTTTCATGAGGATATTTCCCATGGATTTTAACGGGAAATCTGGTTGATCCGCGTTTTAAACCGTCAAAATCATCGTCAATCTGAATTTCTGCAATAAAAAAAGCAGATTCATTTTTTCTCTAAAAAGCAGATCATCTGCCGCGTCCGGATAGAAAGAAATCATAAGAGGACTTTGTCTATGTGCCGTCAAATAAGCCGTCAGGCATTGCGTAGTTCCAGACAGAATCAAGAAAAATCCGGGTTCTGTCGTAGAGTATCACACTCTACGACCAAAACAGTCGATATTCGCTATGAGAGAGATTGTATTCAGCATTTATATACGTCTCTTTTTTTATTTTTCCATAGCAGCGTCTCCCCCCAACCGGCGCCATGTTGCAAAGACGCCCAATCTCCTCTTCTATCGCTGCTCCAATCACCCTCGCAGGGCGAAATCGGTCCCGTAAAAGCAATTAATCGTAAATTAATTTCATTTTTATAAAGATTTTCTTAATATATGCCTTTATTTTTTGGAAGAATGGTATTACAATAGGAAGGAGTGTTGTATTGATTCCAGAAAGGAGAATCTTGATTATGTCAAAGAACAAATGGGGTAAATTACTGGTCTTTGCAGCTGTCGTCGGCACTACGGCGGCGGCCGTATCCTATTATCTGAAATACAGGGCCTTTAACAAGGAACTGGATGAGGATTTTCACGATTTCGAGGGAGATTTTGAAGACGACGAAGACGAGGAAGAAGCCAATGCGCCTGAACGCACCTATGTGAAGCTTTCTCAGAAGACCGCAAAAGCGAAAGAAGCGATTAAAGGCGCCACCGGTCAGGCTGTGAACAAAGCGAAAAACGCGGCCACCATTGTCAAAGAGACGGTTAAGAATGTCACCGATAAAGCCAAAAATACCGGAAAGGAAGCTGCGGAAACCGCAGGGGAAGCCGCGGAGAAGCTGGCCGACAAAGCCGCAGAGACCCAGGAGACTGTCGCAGAGGCCGTTCAGGATACGGTAGAGGTGGTCGAGGAGGCCGCCGCAGAAGCTGCCGATGCGGGCAAAGAGATCGTAAAGGATGCGGCCGATTCTGTCAAAAAGGCAGCGGCATGCGCCTGCGAGGATGTAACTCCCGCTGCGGAAGCGGAAGAAAAGCCCGCGGAAGAGTCCGGCGACGAAATCAAAAAATCGGACAGCGGCGAGCCTACGATTGAAGAATCCGCCGAATAAACGTTCCTATGACTGCCGGGACACCGGCCGGTCCTGTTTATTGTGCGGCTAAATCGATCCCAGACACAGCAGGCGGCATGGAGAAACCGGATGGTTCTTCACGCCGCCTGTTTTTATTTGCTCCCGGATTCTGCTGATCCGAATGTCTCCGCCCTATTCCCACAAAAGCAGATTCTGGAAACGGACTTCTTCTGCCGAGTCTGCCGGGATCACATAAGCATGACCGTCGCTCTCATTGGAACGGAGCTGATAGAATTCTCCCGCTTTATCCAGCATCCAGCGGTCATCCAGTACCAATATCCCGTTCAATGCCGTTATATTCCAGGTGCCTGTCTCTCCCTGGGCATTGGCGGTCTCATAAAGAATCTCCCCATACATCAGATTGTCCAGAAAAAGGCCCTCTCTGCGGACCATCTGATTATCCTGGCCCGACCCTTCATAGTAACTGTATCCCACCGTTCCATAGCCGTACATGGCGCCGTCATGCCAGGTCCCGACCGCGTAATCATACCGGGGATAATCCAGGTCGATCGCTTGCAGCGCCGTAACGGTACCGTCCGGCCTGCCATGTGCAAAATCGCCGTAAAACGCCAGGGAAGATTTCCTTAACACCAGGCCGCTGCCCTCCAGCTCCGTATACAGAACGCCGTCCCGGTACAGGTAGTCCTGCCCGCCCATTACGTCATAGAAAATCTCTGCCAGTTCGTCTCCCCGTTCCTCCATCATCCGCGCGCAGGCTTCCATCTGACCGTCGGACAGCGCATCCGCGATCCCGGTCAAAAGTTCTGCCTGCTCCTCCGTCAGTTCCGGACCGCGGCCTGCTTCCGCCTCGCTTTCAGCGATACTTTCCTCTACGCTCCCGGCTACGCTGGCGATCATGTTTTCCTTCCAGGCCCGGATGCTCTCGCTTTCCTTTATAACACGCAGGCTCTCGCTCTCTGCAATCCGGCTGGACGCTTCCTCTCCCCGCCTGCGTTCTCCTTCTCCCGCCAGCCAAACGGCGACGGCTGCCGGCAGTACCGCCAGACAGACGATTCCAAGGTAACGGACACGGACGTATTTCCGCCAGTCAAATTTCCCAGAATTTGACTGGTTTCCGGATTTCCATTTTTCCCGAAACGCCGCTGCTTTCCGTTTCAACTCTCCCAAATCCGGCTTTTTCCGGAATTTTCTTTCTTTCATGTCGAACTCCCCCAGTCCGGCCGTTTCATGCTTCCGCCCTCCATTTATTCCTGCAAAAAAGGCCGACCCGCCGATGCTTCCTGCACGTTTCAGCCTTTTGCCTGGATATTTATAAGACTTATTTCTACAGCTTAAAGGAACTCTTCAGCGACACGATCCGGTTAAATACCGGCGCATCCGGCCTGCTGTCCCTGCTGTCCACACAGAAGTAACCGCTGCGCATGAACTGGAAGCTGTCATAGGCTTTCGCCCCTTTCAATGCCGGTTCCACATAGCAGTCCTTGAGAACCGTCAGGGAATTGGGATTCAGGTTCAGCGTACCGTCCGCGTTGAGCTTGCCTTTCTCCTCGTCCACAATGTTCTCATACAGACGGCATTCCACTTTCTCAGCCGTCGGTACGGAAACCCAATGGATCGTTCCTTTTACTTTTCTGCCCGTGAAACCGGAACCGCTCTTAGTCTCCGGGTCATATATGCCATGGACGACGGTCACACGCCCGTCCGCATCTTTTTCACAGCCGGTGCAGGTTACAAAATAAGCGCCCATAAGACGGACCTCGTTGCCGGGGAACAGCCGGAAATATTTCTTCGGCGGTACCTCCATGAAATCTTCCCGTTCGATATAAAGCTCCCTTGAGAACGGCACCTGGCGTTCGCCCAGGGACTCGTTTTCCAGATTGTTGGGAATCGAAAGCATCTCCGTCTGCCCCTCCGGATAGTTATCGATCACCAGCTTCACCGGATCCAGAACGGCCATCATCCTGGGTCGTTTCAGCTTCAGATCCTCGCGGATGCAATACTCTAACAGCGCGTAATCGACGGAGCTGTTCGCCTTCGCCACGCCCACCAGTTCCACAAACTTCTGTATCGATTCCGGCGTATAGCCGCGCCTCCTGAGCGCCGCAATGGACACCAGCCGCGGATCATCCCAGCCGTCCACGATGCCATTCTCCACCAGCTTCTTAATATAACGCTTGCCGGTGACCACATTGGTCAGATACAGCTTCGCAAACTCGATCTGCCGCGGCGGGTTCTCAAACTCACACTCCCGCACCACCCAGTCGTACAGCGGCCGGTGATCCTCAAACTCCAGCGTACAGATAGAATGCGTGATATGCTCCACCGCGTCCTCAATCGGATGGGCAAAATCATACATCGGGTAAATGCACCATTTATCTCCGGTATTGTGATGGGCCATATGGGCTACCCGGTAAATGACCGGATCGCGCATATTGATATTGGGGCTGGTCATGTCGATCTTCGCGCGAAGCACCTTCTCCCCGTCCGCGTATTTGCCCTCTTTCATTTCCTCGAACAACCGCAGGTTCTCTTCTACGCTGCGATTGCGGTAAGGGCTCTCCCTGCCCGGCGTCGTAAAATCGCCGCGATATTCCCGAATCTCTTCGGCGCTCAGATCGCAGACAAACGCCTTGCCCTTCTTAATCAGCAGCACCGCGCACTCGTACATCGTCTCAAAATAATCCGAAGCGAAAAACAGCCTGTCTTCGAAATCGGCTCCCAGCCATTTCACATCCTCGATAATGGACTCCACAAACTCTGTCTTCTCTTTGGTAGGATTCGTATCGTCAAAACGGAGATTGAATTTTCCGCCGTATTTTTTCGCCAGACCATAATTCAGCAGGATTGATTTAGCGTGTCCGATATGCAGATAGCCGTTGGGCTCCGGCGGGAAACGCGTCTGCACATGATTGTAAACCCCTTCCGCCAGATCCTGATCGATCTCCTGTTCAATAAAATTCTTCGAGCTCTCCGCAGCCTCCTGATCGGTCCCGGCTGCCGCGCCGGTATGATTTATATTTTCCATAATCTGCCTCCATGGTTTTTGCCTGCATTCTTGCCATAATAGGTTATAATAACACATTCCGCTCCGGAAGAAAAGAGAGAAAAAAAGAATTTTTTTACAATCACCCATTGACAAACCTTCGTTCTCATGATACTATAGCTTACGGTCTGAACGAGAGACCACAGAGACGCTGGCGTGGCACAGGCGGTAGCGCACCTCATTGGTAGTGAGGAGGTCACGGGTCCGAGTCCCGTCGCCAGCTCTTGAGCAAGATGTCGGAAACCTTATAACTTTGGATTTCCGGCATTTTTTTATACCGGAGCGGGCGACCCCGCGTCGGACGGATCCACATTTTTTCTAAAAGGAGGCAACCCTATGATAAAATCCACACCGCCTATGGGATGGAATTCCTGGAATACCTTCGGAAACGACATCCACGAGCAGATGATCTTTGAAACCGCCGACGTCTTAGCAGACAGCGGCCTGGCGGCCAAAGGCTATGAATATCTGGTCATCGACGACTGCTGGTCCTTAAAGGAACGGGATGCGGCCGGACGCCTGGTGGCCGATCCGGTCAAGTTTCCTCACGGCATGAAAGCCGTAGCCGACTACGTCCATTCCAAAGGGCTTAAATTCGGCATGTATTCCTGCGCCGGCAATCTGACCTGCGCCGGCTATCCGGGAAGCTTTGAACATGAATTCATCGACGCGGAGACCTTCGCTTCCTGGGGCGTTGATTTTCTGAAATACGACTACTGCTACCACAGCCCCATTATTCCCGGTCAGTATCTTTACCGCCGCATGGGGCTGGCCCTGGAAAACTGCGGACGCGACATCCTGTTTTCCGCCTGTTCCTGGGGCGTTGACGAGACCCATGAGTGGATCAAGACCACCGGTGCTTCCATGTGGCGCTCCACCGGAGACATTGCTGATTCCTGGGAATCCGTTAAAAATCTGGCCAAACAGCAGGAACGCCTCCACCCCTATCTGGGCCACGGCTGCTTCAACGACATGGACATGCTGATCGTGGGGATGTACGGCAAGGGAAATGTAGCCCTGACGGGCTGCACCGACACCCAGTATAAGACCCATTTTTCCCTCTGGGCCTTCTTAAGTTCTCCGCTCATGATCGGATGCGATATCCGCCATATGAGCCAGGCGACCAGGCAGATCCTCACAAATGACGAGATCATCCGCATTAACCAGGATCCCGCCTGCCGTCAGCCCTTCAAGCTGACCAGCTTCTGGAGCGGAGACGACGTTCTGAACTACGCCAGACACCTGGACGGCGGAGATATCGCTATTGGATTTTTCAATCTGAACGACCATCCGGCCACCGCCCGGGTAAACCTGGACGAAATGGGCCTGCCTCATTCCACCGGCAAGACTCTGGCCATGAAAGAGCTCTGGACCGGCGAGCAGTTTACCGTTACCAACTCCACGATCATTAAAGATCTCGCCCCCTGCGACTGCGCCGTTTACCGCGCCAGGATCATCGACCAGCCATGAGCGCCTGTATGAACTGCGGCAGGGAGCTGACTTACAATGAGATCGGCGCTCACAAAAAATTTATAAACCGCGGAAGCACCCGGTTTCTCTGCAGGGATTGCCTGGCAGAGAAACTGGGGGTTTCTCCCCAGTTGATTGACAAAAAGATCGAGGATTTCAAACGTCAGGGCTGTACGCTGTTTGTCTGAGCCGGACGTTTCCTCACAAAATTTCCGGTTCCGGGTTCACATTGCCGCCTCGTGTTCATATTCTAAAGTAAAAACACACGAGGCATTTCTATGGTTTCCAATAACGCTTCCGTACCCTCGAAAAATCAGGGGCTTAAGGCTATGGCGTGCGAAAATTCCGCGCCCCTGACTCCCACGCAGTCTTCTGATCTGAATGCGCTTCCGCGAACCGTGATCGCAGAAAGCGTTCCCGGCAGCAGCACCGTCAAAAATACGGCCATGAACGGTACCCTGCAAACGGCCGCCATGTCCCGCTCCGCCGACAATCATTACGGTCTCACCGCTCCCACCGCGCCGGAAGGCGGTCTTCCCGTCTATTCAGGCCCCTCCTCCGGAGGCGGTGCGGACGACGGTTACGGGCTCACCACCCCTGTCGCGCCGGAAGGCGGCTCTCCTGTCTATCCGGGCAATACATCGGGAAACGGAAGTTCTGACAACGACTACGGCCTTACCACTCCCATTGCGCCGGAAGGCGGCTCTCCGGTTTATCCGGGCGGCAATACCGTTGGGGACAACAGTACAAACGGCGGTTCAAATACGATCTGGCCCACCTTCCCGTGGTTCCCCACCTGTCCCAGCTGCGGCGCCTGCCTCACCTGCGGCGGCAGTCAGAACAACGGCGGCAATACTTCCTCCTCCTCGCCTCAGTACGGTCAGGTGCGTTTCCTGAACGCTTCCACCGCCAATACAAACGTCAGCGTCACGTTCGATAATACAACTTATGCATCCAGCGTCGCTTTTGGTACAATCACGGCCTACAGCCAGATCGCGGACGGCTTCCACACGGTGTCCGTGCGCCGCACGACCGGCCTGCGGGCCCTCGTGGTACAGCAAAGCTTCCCGTTTTCCGCGAATCAAAAATATACGCTGGTGCTGGTAGACTCGGCGGCAGGCGGCGTTAACCTGATCCAGGTAGACGATACGGGCTGCAGCAACCTAAGCTATAATACCGGCTGCTACCGCGTCGCCAACATGGCTTACAGCGGTTCCTCTTTCGACGTCTTCCTTTACAGCCATGACGCCGTATTCCGCAGCGTCGGGTTCCAGGAGGTCACCTCTTATAAACAGGCCATCGCCGGCTCCTACCAGTTCTATATCACGAATTCGACGAATTATTCCCTGATCCGGGAGCTTCCGATCCTGATCATCGGCGCGGCAGGCACGAGCATTCAGCGCAATGATCCGCTGGTCTCCTATTCCGTGGACATCGCCTCCGGACAGAATTATACCTCTTACCTGATCGGAAGCAGCTGGTCGGATCTCAATTTCCGCGTGCTGACCGTTCAGGACTAACCCCAGGCGTCTGTTCCGGATCGTCCCAATTCTCCATAAACAGCAAATACCCCGGTCATGCTCCGAATGCTTCGGCGCGCATGACCGGGGACTGTTTATCGCCTCTGGATCTTTACAAAAACCGGATCAGTTTTTCCAGGAGAAGCCCTACGTCGATGGGCTTCGTAATAAAATCATCCATACCGCTGGCTCTCGCCTTATCCCGGTCTTCCTGGAAGGAATTGGCCGTGCAGGCGTAGATGCGGACTGTCGGCGCGTCCGGCCGTTCCAGCGCCCGAATCGCTTCAGCAGCCTCAAACCCGTTCATTTCCGGCATCAGAAGGTCCATCAGGATCACGCCGTATTCTCCCACGGCGGAAGCGGAAAATCTGCGGACGGCCTCTCTGCCGTTCTCGGCCAGATCCGCTTCAATGCCTTCCTCATGCAGAAGCTCCAGCAATATCTCGGCGTTCAGTTCATTGTCCTCGGCCACCAGCACCCGCCTCCTCCCGGAGCCGGAAACGCTGCCGGCGGGAGCGGACGTCTGTTCCTGTCCGCCGGGTCTCTCCGTATTCGGATCTTCCGAACGCTGCACGGGATTTTTCGCGGCCGGAGAACCGCCGCCTGCCGCATCCTCCGCTCCCCGCTCCCAGTCCGTCGTCCCTGCCTCTTCAATCGCCAGCGGGGCCGGGAATGAAAAAACAAATTCGCTTCCCTCTCCTTTGCGGCTGGAAACCTCCAGACTGCCTTCCATCAGCCTCGCCAGCTGATAACTGATCGCCATGCCGAGTCCCGTTCCCTGATTGCCTTTGGAAACCGTCCCCAGCTCCTGAGTAAAGGAATCAAAAATATGCTTCCGGAATTCTTCGCTCATTCCGCAGCCCGTATCGCGCACGCGGAAGCTGGTAAACACTTTCTCGTCCCGACGCAGTTCCTGGCGTACGGTAAAAATAACCTGTCCGCCGGAGGAAGTAAATTTTCGGGCATTGTCCAGTATGTTCAGCAGAATCTGCTGGATCCGGGTACCGTCTCCCACCACGCCGGGATAAGGCAGTTCCGCGTCAATGCGGAAATCAAGCCCTTTCCCCTTCATGTCCCCCTCTACGATTGCACTGACCGTGGATACCAGAAGACGAAGATTCACATTCTCCCGGCTCAGGGTCATCCGGTTTTCCTGAAGTCTCGACATATCCAGAATATCATTGACCAGCGAAAGCAGGTACCTGGCCGTCGTCGCAGACTGACGCAGATAATTCTCCAGCTTCTGCGGCTCGTTCAGATTCTGGGACATCAGATAATTCAGTCCCAGCAGACCGTTTAAAGGCGTACGGATCTCATGGCTCATGGTAGACAAAAATCGTCCTTTCGCCCTGGCATTGGCCCGCTCCTCCAGAGAATGGAGACGCGCCCGCAGAAGCAGCAGCAGCAAAACCACGATACAGATCACCGCGATCAGCATGGTCATCGCGGCAACGCGGTACCGGTACAGAAAATCGGAGACCGTATATTCATACTGGTTCTCCATCGTGGTCTCAATGATATACATGGCTGTCTCATCTTCTGACAGTCCGGCGATCGCCTGATCCAGAATGGAGATCAAAACCTCTTTCTCCTGCCATTCGGGAGAATCGTTTTTTTCCAGGGGCACAACCGCCGAAAAGCACATACTGTCCTCGATCCCCACGATCGGGATCACCTTCAGCGACTCATAAAGAGGTTTGTGGAGCCAATATTCCACCACATACTGATTCTGGATCAGCAGGTCGGCCTCGCCTTTGCGGATCGCGTTCAGACATTCTTCCATGGAATCATAATTCAACTGTTCAAAATTCGGGAACATACGGCCCAGAACGGTCCGGATCGTCTGCGAACCGCTGGAGATCGCGACCTTCATATGTTTGCTGTAACTGAAGTCCACCCCTTCCCTGGCTACGATCACTTTCTGACTGTTCAGATAGGGATTGCTGATCAGGATCCCCCGGGCCGCCTTGTTCTCTTCGTTATATTCCACACTGGTAACCAGATCAAAGCCCTCGCTCAGCAGATAATCATAGGTCACGGAGCCGGTCGGAAGGGCCTCATACTCAAAGGTCAGCCCGCTGAGTTCCGCCAGCCGGTCCAGGATATAGCGGGTAATGCCGCCCAGCTCCCCGTCTTCGGTTTTAAAAGAAACCGGCTTCCGGTCCTGCACATAGCCCACCTTCAGGGTATGTCCTTCCTCAATATATTTCTGTTCTTCTTCACTTAACACAAGCGTTTCGGTCTCCTGCGCATATGCGGAAACCGCCGATCCAATACTGCCCACGACCAGTCCCAGGACAACGGCCAGCGCAGACAGCTTTCTCCACATACTCACAAACATTTCTACTCCCCCGCCGGACAATATTTTAACTTGAATATTTTACCACTATCGTAAATAAGTGTCAAGATTTCGAACACTTGAGTTTCCGCAGTTTTGTCCACCGACAATACATTACTTATGAACATCTTTGAAAAAATCTCAAAAAAATAAGGA
>CANQUA010000084.1 GCA_947626915.1 uncultured Lachnospiraceae bacterium | reverse complement strand
ACAGCGAAAGAGCCAGTGGGGTAACTGGCTCTTTCAGGAGAAGGTATTTCGTTTCTTATGGGGTGTAGCAAAAACTATATAATGTATTGGGGGGGTACGTTTATTATACTATCATAAGTTCCCCTGTTTGACAAGAGGCCAGCTTCCACAAAGTTCACAAAAGAAGCAGTCATTTTTTGTGCATATTTTCTATGCAAACAGCTGTTCAAACTCCTCCTGGCCGATTTTTTCCTTTTCCATCAGCAGTTCCGTGCACTTATGAAGCACATCCATATGCTCCTCGATGATGCCCTTGGCCCTGGCGTAGCACTCGTCAATGATCCGCTTGACCTCGCTGTCGATGACGGAGGTCACCTGCTCGCCATAGCTCTTGGCATGGGCCAGCTCCCGGCCGATGAAAACCTCGTCGCTGCCGGTCTCGTAATTGATCGTGCCGACCTTTTCCGACATACCGTATTTGACCACCATGGCCCTGGCGATCGACGTCGCTTCCTTGATATCCTGGGACGCCCCGGTCGTAATGTCGTCGAAGACCAGCTCCTCCGCGATGCGTCCGCCCAGGGAAACCATGATGTTCTGGAGCATCTTCCCTCTGGAATTGAACATTTCGTCCTTCTCCGGCAGCGGCATCGTGTAGCCTGCCGCCCCCATGCCCGTGGGAATGATCGAGATCGTATGCACCGGCCCCACGTCGGGGAGCACATGGAACAGGATCGCATGGCCGGTCTCATGATAGGCCGTGATGCGCTTCTCCTTCTCCGAGATCACGCGGCTGTGCTTCTCCGCGCCGATCCCTACCTTGATGAAGGAACGGTCGATGTCGTTCTGGGTGATGAAACGGCGGTTCTCCCTGGCGGTCCGGATCGCGGCCTCGTTCAGCAGGTTCTCCAGATCCGCGCCGGTAAATCCGGCCGTGGTCCTGGCGACGCGCTCCAGATCCACGTCGTCGCTCAGCGGTTTATCCAGGGCGTGGACCCGCAGGATCTCCTCGCGTCCCCTCACGTCCGGCCTGCCTACGACGATCTTCCGGTCGAAACGCCCCGGACGCAGGATCGCCGGATCCAGAATATCCACACGGTTCGTGGCCGCCATGACGATGATGCCCTCATTGGCGCCGAAACCGTCCATTTCCACCAGAAGCTGATTCAGCGTCTGCTCGCGCTCGTCGTGACCGCCGCCCAGGCCGGTGCCTCTCTGGCGGGCCACCGCGTCAATCTCGTCAATAAACACGATGCAGGGCGCGTTCTTTTTCGCCTCGTCAAACAGGTCGCGGACACGGGACGCGCCTACGCCCACGAACATTTCCACGAAATCCGATCCGGAGATGCTGAAAAACGGCACGCCCGATTCCCCGGCCACCGCTTTCGCCAGCAGGGTCTTGCCGGTGCCCGGAGGGCCCACCAAAAGGACGCCCTTGGGGATCCTGGCGCCGATCGAAGTATATTTCTGGGGGCTGCGCAGGAAATCGACCAGTTCTTCCAGATCTTCTTTTTCTTCCCGAAGGCCGGCCACCTTCTTGAAATTGAATTTCCCGGCCTCCTGGCTTAATTTCGCCCGGCTCTTGCCGAAATTCATCATCTTTGCGTTGGCTCCGCTGCCGGCCGCGGACGCCCTGGCGTTCACCATCATGAACACCACCACCAGCACAATGCCGGAAAGAACGATCGGAAGGACCAGCGTCAGAAGATAATTCTCGTGGGGCACGTCTTCCATGACATATTCCACGTTATGCCTCTGCAGGTAGCCCTCCTCTTCCTTCACGTCCGACACGTAGATCTGATAGACCGAACCGTCTTTCATCGTCAGGATCAGCTGGCCGGTCGGCGTCTCCTTGTTCTGCGCGATATTGACGAACGTCACGTTTCCGGCTTCCACCTGCTGCATATAGGCCTGCTGAGTCAGATCCTCCGGCGCTCTCTGCCTGGTGAACGCGTTGGTCAAAAACAAAAGGATCAAGATAAACAGGACAATGCCCAGCCCATTGCCCACCGTCTGATGTTGTTTCAATGTTCCATTGCCTCCTTAAAATTCAACTACTCCGATATACGGCAGGTTCCGGTATTTCTGATCGTAATCCAGGCCGTAACCCACGACGAATTCATCCGGGATCGAGAAACAGGTGTAATCCACCTTCACCTGCTTTTTCACCCGGCGCTCCGGTTTATCCAGCAGCGTACATAACCGGATGCTCCTCGGTCCTCTCGTCTGCAATATGTCGATCAGGTATGACAATGTCCTGCCGGAATCGATAATATCCTCCACGATCAGAACATCCTTATCCAGGAGCGGCTCATCCAGATCCTTGACAATGCGGACGACGCCGCTGGATTCCGTCCCGGCCCCATAGCTGGAAACGGACATAAAATCCAGGGATACCGGAACCGTGATCCTCTTTGCCAGTTCACATGTAAAAAATACGCCGCCTTTCAGGACGCAGATCAGATGTACCTGCCTGTCTGCATAGTCTTCGCTGATCTGAGCCGCTACTTCACTGATTTTCTTATTGACCTCTTCCTCCGGAATCAGAATCCGAATCTCATCTTCCATGTCCCTCTCCTCCGTCTGCCTGCACCCGCAGAACCTCTTTCGTAGCTTCCGTTACTTTATAGTATTCACTGATCCGATATCCGACAATCCACAGCACATGGTTTCCTTCCGCCAGAACGGGTATCCGGTCCCGCAGGTGCCTGGGGATTTTCTCATCGATGAAAAACGCTTTCAGGCTCTTGCGGCCGCCGCCTTTCAGCATAATGTAGTCTCCCGGCTGCCGGATTCTCAAAGATAACGTGCCCTTTATTTTATCATAATCAAACCATTTCGTATACCGATTTTCCGGGATTTTCTGATTTTTTTCTCGCGGGAAGCGGGAAAAGGCAAGGCGGCAGGTCCGCAGACCGTCCTCCGCGGCCGCTTCCGCCGTCCCGGCGGAATTTTCACGCTCTTCCAGCCACAGCATCCGGTATTCTCTCACTGCCTCCAGCCCATACGGCAGACTGACCCGCTTCCCCGTCTCCATCGCCGCCAGGCGGCGGATCCATTCCACATGGGCGGAAGCGATGTCCTTGACGGAGCCGGTCCGCAGGCGGATCATTTTCATAATCAGATATCCGGCCAGGATCTCCGGCAGCTCCGCCAGCGTCTGTGCTTCGATCCCGCACCTCCCGTCCTCCGATACGCCCCGGTCCGCCCAGATGCGCTCCGCCTCTTTTTCAAACCACGCGTCGGCCTGGGCGATCTTCTCCCCTGCTGCCAGGATATGCTCCACCGCGTTCCCGTTCACCTCCCGGCAGATTTCCGGCAGCAGACGCCGGATCCGGTTGCGGGTATATTCCCCGGAATCGTTGGTGGAATCCTCGCAAAACGTCAGCCCGCGGTCCTTCAGATACGAAAGGATATCGCTCCGCCCCACGCCGAGCAGCGGCCGGATCACGTCCTCCGCGGCCGGCGCCATACCGGCAAGCCCTTTTAATGCGCTGCCCCGAAAGAGATTGTGGAGGATCGTTTCCGCCTGATCCTCCTTATGATGGCCCACGGCGATTTTGGCCCCGCCCATGCGTTCCGCTTCTCTCCGAAACGCGGCATAGCGCAAAAGCCGCCCGGCCTCTTCCTCGGAAAGTCCCAGCCGCGCCGCATAATCCGGCACATTCTCGCGGACGACCGCGCACGGGACTTCCCACTCCTCCGCCAGACGCTCCACGAATTCCGCGTCCCGGTCCGCTTCCCCGCCGCGGATGCCGTGATGCACGTGAACCGCGCGGAGCGTGAGCCTAAACTCCTGCCGCAGCGAAACCAGCACATGAAGCAGGCAGACCGAATCCGCGCCGCCGGACACGCCGACAACCACCCGGTCTCCCTCCTGCAGCAACTGCTTTTCCCTGATAAACGCCGCCACACGTTCCAACATGGCGCCTTCCTCCTGTGTAATCTCTATGTCACCGCTTCCAGATCCCCGCGGCCAGCACCGTCATGTCGTCCGCGGCCTTCTCCGTGAAAGCCCCCGCAAATTCCAGTACCATCTCCGCCATATCCTGGGGATTTTTCCGTTCCACGCTTTCCAGATACTCTTTCAATACCCGCTCCTTGTCGCAGCCGGGCAGCGCCTCCAGAACGCCGTCGCTGACCATGACGATCCGGTCGTCCTCCCACAGCTTCCGGGACAGCAGCACCGGCTCCACCGGGTTCAGCACGCCTGCCGGCACCTCGCAGGCCTGCAGCAGCTCCACGCCGGACGCGCCGATGATGAAGGTCGCCACGGCCCCCAGCTTCATGGCCTCCAGCACGCCGGTATACAGATCGACGCAGCACAGATCCACCGTAGCCGGATGCTGTTCTTCTCCCGCCAGAAGCATGACCGTATTGACCAGCTTCAGCGCCGCCCGCGGCGTATACCCGGCGTCCAGCAGTTTTTCCAGCAGCTCAATGACCCGCCGGCTCTCTTCTCTGGCCGCGTTTCCGCTCCCCATCCCGTCCGACAGGCTCATGATCACCCGCCCCGGCGTTTCACGGCTGAACGTGTAGCTGTCTCCCGACGCCGTCTCCCCGCTTTTTGACCGCCTGGCCACGCCGCAGAGCACCTGATACGCCCCTTCCTCCAGGAAACGGATCGTCGCATAGCGGCGGTTCACGATACTCCGGGAATCCCGGGCCACGATCCAGCTCCGTCCTCCCAGGGCCTGTCCCAGGCAATCCGCCGCGTCCCTGGAGATGATGCAGCGCCCGTTGTTGGTCTTCAGGGTCAGGTACGCCTCCCGGTACTTTCCGCCGTATTCCAGCACCAGCAGCTTCCGGATCACCATGTGCCTGCGCAGAAACTCCCTGCGGATCGGCCGTTCCGTCTCCAGCGTCACATCCTCGGCATCTTCCATCTGCCTGGAAAATTCCTCCAGAACCACGGCCAGCTCCCGGAACTGGGAAATCACCGCGTCCCGGCTCTCCAGGAACCGGTTCTTCCAGGTCAGGTTCATGGTAGCCCGCCCCAGACTGCGGTTCAAATTGCCCACATACTCCGTCTTGCGGCGGCAGGTTTCCCGAAACAGCTGGGGCATGTCCTCGCTGCTCACCGTCCCCTTCTGTTCGAAGGCCCTCAGAAGATAATACAGGTAATAACTGTCTTCCCGTCCCTCTCCGGAATGGAGGCTGCACCGGCGGCAGTCCCCGCAGACCATCGTACCGGCCATCTGCATTGCCGCCAGACCGTCCTCCCGGCTCAATCCCCGCTCCGTCACGCGCTCCGCGTCAAAGGTCCTGGCCAGCTCCTCCAAAGACCCGGCCATCTCATTCAGCCGTCTCGCTGTATATACATGGATATCCGCCATATCCCTGCGGCTTTTCTTTCTTCCTAACACAAAAAATCCCTCCCGACTCTGTCTGGGCTCTCCGCCTCCGGAAAGTCCGCCATTAGCATTATACATAGTCAAAAGGGAAATATTTGTCAAAAACGCAGCGTCCTGCGGCAAAACTATTCGACAATTCCGCGCTATTTCTCCGGCTTCAGCACGATCTCGTCGGGATTCACCAGCCCCAGCTTCTCCTTCGCCACCTGCTCGATATACTGCTTGGTCTGCACGAAGATCCGGCGTTCCTCCAGCTCCGCGGCGCGCGATTCTTCCTCCGCTTTCTCCTGCAGCAGTTTTTCCTCCCGGATCTGATATTCCAGATCCTTCTGCCGCAGAGAAGAGCCGCGGATATTCACCGCCAGCGCCAGGCTCATGACCACGAACGTAATACCTACCAGGGCCATCCGGTTCCCCCAATGGCTCCGCCTTCTCCTCCTGTTTCTCCTCGTTTCTCCCATCTTTCTACCTGCCCCGCTTTCGTCGATGCAACTTTATCCTTATTTTAAGATATTCCTGTCCTTTTTTCAAGTATTTTAATAAAATCCTGCTGACCATATACTGATAAACCGCCATGCCGGCCATGGTCCCCGCGATCGCATACCCCCGCAGCGCCCCATTATTCTGCTCATACAGAAGCCCGAAGGTCATGACTGCGCAGTATATCCCGTATCCGAAGTCCTCCAGCCCGACGAACAGGTCGCTGTGAGGGCAGATCATGCGGAAGATCCTCAGCAGATCATACACGATCATCAATCCTGCGCCGGTGGCAAAGCTGGAAACGGCCAGATGCACCTCATATCGGATCGCAGCGCTCATGGCATTCCCCTTCCCTACTTAAACAGCCGGTTAAACAGGGATTCTCCGGACTTGCGGTAGGAATCGTTGGAAGAATAGACCAGGCTGTCCACCGTTCCCTCCATGTCCAGCTCGCCCTTCTCCAGGGTCAGACGGCTCACATGCAGGTCCTTCCCTTTGATGGTCAGAAGCCCCAGGTCCGTATCCAGGACGACCTGGTTCTCATCAAAAGAGACTACGTCCTTGACGCCGGTCAGACTTCCCGTCCGGCGGTCCAGAACCAGCAGCCGGTGCCGGCCCGCCCCTGTCTTCTCCTCCATAAGAAAACCCCCATTCATATCCTGCTCAGTCACTGAAGTATATGATGGGGGAACTTCTAATATGTCTTACAGATAGCGGTATAATTCTTTCGCATCGTCTTTTTTCACGGTTTCCTGGACGTCCAGCACTTCTACTTTCACGGAATTGGTTCCAAACTGTATCTCAATAATATCGCCGGTCTTTACATTCAGGGACGCCCTGGCAGGACGGTCATTGACCAGCACACGCCCCGCGTCACAGGCTTCATTCGCCACGGTTCTGCGCTTGATCAGGCGCGAAACCTTCAAAAATTTATCAAGTCTCATTGATCCGGCCGGTCAGTGCAGAGCATCCTTCAGGGCCTTGCCGGCTTTGAATCTGGGCGATCTGGAAGGTCCGATCTCCATCGGCTCCTGCGTCCTGGGATTGTGGCCGCTTCTGGCCTCTCTCTCGCTCACTTCAAATGTACCGAACCCAACGATCTGAACTTTATCTCCCCCCACCAATGTCTCTGTAATCGTTTCTGTAAATGCCTTAAGAATCTTCTCTGCATCCTTCTTGGAAACTTCTGCTTTCTCCGCAACGGCTGCAATCAGTTCTGTCTTGTTCATCATTATTTCCTCCTAAAAAATATAATCTGAGAATTACGGCACCGTTTCCGGTGCCGATGTACTCTATCATTTATATCCTTTTTACTATGGTTTGTCAAGGTTTTTCTGCTTTTTCACGCTTTTTTATCTCGTTCCAGAGAGCCAGACTTTCCTCCGGCGTAGAAACCTTTACGTCCCCAAATACATGGGGGTGTCGGCGTATCATTTTGCGGCTGATTCCGTCAATCACATCGTCGATCGTAAACAGGCCCTGCTCCGCGGCAATCTGGCTGTTTAAGACCACCTGAAGCAGCACGTCCCCCAATTCCTCACAAAGATTCTCCATATCCCGGTTATCCACCGCCTCAAAAACTTCCTGGGTCTCCGAAGCCAGATACTCCTTCAGGGTTTCAAACGTCTGCTCCCGGTCCCATGGGCAGCCATGGTCGGAACGGAGCTCGGCGACAATACCGACAAAATCCCGGAACGTATACATAGAACCAAAACCTCGCTTTCTCATGGGACAGCCGCCGCCCGCCGGGCGCAGCCGGAATCTGTTCTGCATTTATTCTAGCACATTTTCCGGCCGTTTGCCACGTCTTTTTCTTCGCCCCGCCCATCTGCCGGAACAGGGTGCGGAACGGAAGCGCCTCCGTTCCACACCCTGTTTTCCCCGCGGACGGTCTCTCCCGCAGCGATTCCCTCTATCCCTCCATCTGACGGCCCAGAAATCCGGCAGCCGTCGCGACCTGCCTGAGTTCCGGATCACTCAGCTTCGCTTTCGGATCGCGGCTCAGAAGCGCCACGCTTCCGATCGCGTCCCCCTCGCAGATGATCGGGGCCATGACCATCGCCGTGATGCCCTCTATCTCATCCGAAGTCATAGGAAAGAAATTTTTATCATCCTTCGACGCCATGACCGTCTCCCTCTCATTGATGGCATTCTCCAGCTGCCTGCTGATCGGCTTCTGGATCACATCCTTTTTGGGGCCTCCCGCCACGGCTATAACCTGATCCCGGTCGGTGATGCAGACCATCAGGCCCGTAGACTGCGCCATTGCTTCCGCGTACTGGGAAGCGAACGCGGTCAGCTCCACCATCGGCGAATATTTTTTCAGAATGATCTCCCCCTCGCGGTCCGTAAAGATCTCCAGCGGCGTCCCCTCCCGCAGCCTCAGTGTTCTGCGGATCTCCTTCGGTATGACCACCCGGCCCAGATCATCGATTCTTCTGACAATTCCTGTAGCTTTCATCTCATGATTCCTCCTGTCTCTCTGTATTTTCACACCCCGGATATCCATACTCCGGGCGCTTCTATACAAAAAGCCTACTCCAGCAGTCTTTCTGTATGTTAAAGCAGGGACAACCGGCAGGGTACCGTTGTCCGACTGCCAGGTTCTTTCCCATTTCTGAAAGTAGTATCTGTAAAACAGAGGAATTTATACCTTTGAGACTAAAACTCCGTATGGGCGCCGTCTGCCATTTTCAGCCTTTTTTAGGCGGTCTCTTCCATCCGCGCCCGTCCGGTACAAAATCCTGCGGGAAAAAGCCGCAAGTGCGCGCAAAAAATAATTGACCTTTAAAATGCGCCGGCGTATACTTTAAATAACGAAACCACGGACATTTCTATTTTGACTCATTTTAGCGCTTACCAGGCACATTTTAATAAGGAAATAATAAGAAAATTTCACAGAAAGAAGGTCAGACCATCATGGACACAGTCACTCTCGGAAGAACCGGCATCACCGTCAACAAAAACGGCTTCGGCGCGCTGCCCATCCAAAGGATCCCCGCCGGCGACGCCGTCCGTCTCCTGCGGAAAGCCTATGAGCACGGCATCACCTATTTCGACACCGCACGCTCCTACACGGACAGCGAGGAAAAACTGGGAATCGCTTTTGAGGGCATCCGCAGCCATTTATACATAGCGACCAAGACTCCGGCTAAAACAGCCGAAGCGTTCCGGAAGGATCTGGAGACCAGCCTGACATTGCTCAAAACGGACTACATCGACGTCTATCAGTTCCACAACCCGCCGTTCTGTCCCAGGCCGGGCGGAGAAGACGGTCTTTATGACGCCGCATTGGAGGCCCAGCGGCAAGGCAAGATCCGTTTTATCGGGCTGACGAACCACCGGCTCTCCGTGGCACAGGAATGTATCGAGAGCGATCTGTACGACACACTGCAGTTCCCGTTCAGCTACCTGGCGTCGGAAAAAGACATCGCGCTGGTGAACGGCTGCCGGGAGCACAACATCGGCTTCGTCGCGATGAAAGCGTTGTCCGGCGGCCTGATCACCAATTCGGCCGCGGCCTACGCATATCTGGCGCAATATGACAACGTACTGCCCATCTGGGGCGTTCAGCGCGAATCGGAACTGGATGAGTTTTTAAGCTACGTCGATCAGCCGCCCGCCATGACGCCGGAATATCAGGCCATGATTGACGCGGACCTGGCCCAGCTGGCAGGCAATTTCTGCCGCGGCTGCGGCTATTGTATGCCGTGCCCGGCGGGGATCCAGATCAATAACTGCGCGCGCATGTCGCTGCTGCTGCGCCGCTCTCCCGTCTCCGACCACCTGTCGCCGGCCGGCCAGGCGCTGATGATGAAGATCAAAGACTGCCTCCACTGCGGCCAATGCGCCAGCAAATGTCCCTACGGGCTGGACACTCCCGCGCTGCTGCAGCGTAACCTGAAGGATTTTGAAGAGGTCCTGGCGGGAAAGGTCATGACGCCCACGAATTTTTAACCCCCGTTTCGGGGAGAACCGTTCCGCTGTCAGCCGCCGGTTCTCTGCGCGTATTCCATGCCGGATATCTGAAGGTATAAAAGGGTCCGCCGCGAAACAGGGTTTGTGTAGAAACGAGCCATATAAAAAGTTAAAAACAGCGGGAGAAAACAGGAATCGTTCGTGCTTTCTCCCGCTGAATATCCGGCGGTTTTTGCGTCATTCCAGGGTAATCGCCTATAGAAAAATTCTAAAGCCAAGGGCTAATAGTGACAAGTAACTATTTTGCCGCAGAGGGCGGCGTGACGATGTGTCACGCCGTCTTTCTGCGTCC
>CANQUA010000083.1 GCA_947626915.1 uncultured Lachnospiraceae bacterium | reverse complement strand
TCCCTCTACGAGGCGTCCAGCATCGAGGGCGCGACGGCCTGGGAGAATTTCTGGAAGATCACGTTCCCCATGATCAGCTCCATGATCCTGGTGAACAGCGTGTATACCATCATCGACCTGTTTACGAACGAGACCAACGAGATGATGACGACGATCCGCGATACGATCTTTCAGGATATCAAATACGGTTACGGCTCGGCAATGGCCTGGATCTATTTCATCTGCATCGCGGTGATCCTGATCGTCGTGGGCGGACTGATTTCAAGGAAGGTGTTCTATTATGATGAAAGATAAAGTCAAAAAAGAGAAAACCGAACAGAAGAATACCGAGATCGTAAAGAACAAAAAGAAAATCACGCCTGCCCGCGTGGGACGGTGGCTGATCGCGATCGTCCGCGGCGTCATCATCGTCGGCATCTGCTTCGTGATCCTGCAGCCGCTCTTCGTGAAACTGAGCGTGTCGTTCATGGCTGAGCGCGACCTGTATGATTCCAGCGTCAAGTATATTCCCAAGCACTTCACGCTGGATAATTACAAGATGGCGATCGAGGGCATGGACTACTGGACGGTGCTTGTGCGGACCATGATCCTGTCGGCGGGGATCTCCCTGCTGCAGCTGGCCTCCTGCCTGCTGACGGCGTACGGCTTCGCCCGGTTCCGCTTCCCGTTTAAGAAACTGCTGTTCGGCTGCGTGATCCTGTCGCTGATCGTGCCGCCCCAGGTGATCATGCTGCCGCTGTTCATGAAGTACCGTTTCTTCGACGTATTCGGGATCTTCAAGGCGACGACGGGAGCCAGCGTCAACCTGATCGACACCTACTGGCCGTTTATTCTCCAGGCGGCTACCTGCATGGGCATCCGCAACGGCCTCTATATCTACATGCTCCGTCAGTTTTTCAAGGGGATGCCCAGAGAGCTGGAGGAGGCGGCGTTCGTGGACGGCAGCGGCAAGCTCCGCACTTTCGTCCAGGTCATGCTGCCCAGCGCGATCCCGATGATGGTCACGGTGTTCCTGTTCGGGTTCGTATGGCAGTGGACCGATACGTTCTACACCTCGCTGTATCTGAACAACACGAAAGTGGTATCCTCGGCCCTCAGCAACCTGGCGGTCGGCGTATATACGACCTATGCCAACAACGGCGGTTCCATGAACTTCGTGAGTCCCGGCTTCGTCTCCATGATGAACAATACGGGCACCATGCTGACGGTCGTGCCGCTGATCCTTTTGTACCTGGTCTGCCAGAAGTACTTCGTCGAGGGCATCGAGCGGTCCGGCATCGTCGGATAACGCCGCGCCCGGCGGAAAAAGCAATCGCTCCGGCGCGGGCGGTTCCGTGAAGCGGAGTTGTTCCCGCGGCCGGAGAAACGGTTGCCGGTTTGGAATGTTAAGCCCATGCGGGCTTTAGCAGAATATATTCTTTTAAGAAAGAGAGGAAAGAAAGTATGAAAAAAAGCATCGAAATGAGAAAAGCGACAGCAGTCCTGGCCGCTTCGGCAATGGTGTTGTCACTGGCTGCCTGCGGAGGCGGCGGCAATGCGGAAACGACGGCAGCTTCCACGACGGCGGCGTCTACAACTGCGGCAGCTACGACGGCAGCGGCAGCCACGACGGCAGCGGCTGAGACCACGACGGAGGCTGCTACAGAGGCTCCCACGGAACCGGCTCCCGAGTATGATTTCGGCGGCAGGGTTGTAAGGATCGGTTCCTATTACGACATGGCGCCCGATCCTGAGTCCAACGCCATCGAGGCGGCTCTGGCTGAGAGGATCAAGTTCGTAGAGGACAACTACAACTGCAAGATCGAGTTTGTAAACCTGGAAGGAGACTACATTAACGACTATGTAACCAGCGTTCTGGCCGGCGATCCGATCGTGGATATAGGTTACGCGGTTACACACAGGGTTATGCCGTCCCTGATCGAAGGCGGCATCGCATATCCGGTCAGCGACCTGGGCGTGTTTGACTTCAACGATTACAAATGGCGTCAGGACTGCAGCGTTGCGGGTACCTACAAGGGCAAAACCTACACCTGGCTGCTGAAAGACCCGGAGATCCGCTATGGTATCTTCTGGAACAAGACCCTGTTCGAGCAGTACAACCTGCCGGATCTGTATGAACTGTACGAGAACGACGAGTGGACCTGGGAGAAATTCAAAGAGATCGCCATCGCCGGCAACCAGGACACCGACAACGACGGTACCTATGATATCGTAGGCTTCAACGCCAGAGAGAACCTGCCGTGGTGCTACATGGCTTCCAACGGAGCCGATGTCTGCGAGCAGACCGATTCCGGCGTGAATGTGGATCTGAGCGACCCGAAGGTAGTAGAGGCCCTGACCGCTCTGCAGGACTTCACGACCACCGTAGACTATGACGACGACATCGACTGGTCTTCCGAGAGCTGGGATTCCATGATCGGCTACTTCCGCGACGGCAAGGCCATGATGTGCCTGGAAGAGTTCTGGATCTCCTACTCTTATCTGAACAACGCCGACACCCCGATGCAGGATGACTGGGGCTGGGTACCGTTCCCGAAGGGACCGTCCGCAACCGACTGGTCCTGCTACGGCAAAGAGATGGGAATCCGTTTCATGCTGAACGGCATCGAGAATCCGGAAGAAGTCGCGCAGATCTATGACCTGATCACCGACCTGGCCGATACCAAGGAAGAGTGGGACGACCTGATGGAGGATAAGCTGGAGAGCTGGTGCGACGACGGCGAGACCGTAGACAATGTTTCCTATATTTACAACAACGGCCTGGTGAAGATCAACACCATCAACGGCTTCAGCGACCTGAACACCGCGGTCAACAACCTGTTCAACGACGTAACAGCCGGCACCACCACGCCGCAGACCGCGATCGAGACCTATCAGTCCCAGATCGACGCGGCGATCGCAGACCTGGCGAACCACGATTACGACGCGGAGATGCAGGAACTGGTGATCACCGAGGAAGAAGAGACCACAGCCGGGGAATAATCCGAGCTGCGCAATATACGGTAAGGGAGAGAAGGGGCTTCAGAGGACACTCTGGGGCCCCTTTTCCTGCGGCGTGCCGGCCGGGCGGACGCCGGCTTTAAAAAAACTTATAGTTTCGTCACAAAATCTTAAATGGATTTGCCCCCGTTCCTGTGGTACAATAATTACAGCATAAGAAAAATCTGGAGGCATACATGAAGATACGCATGAAAAAGCTGTGTGCCGTTTTTTGTATAACGGCGCTGCTTTTTTCTTTACCGGCCTTTACCGCGGCCGCTTCCGGCAGCCTGGCGGCCGGGCCGCTTCCGGCAGATGCGGGGGCGAACGGAAGCACAGGCGGGTTTGCAGGCCCGGCGGACGGATTTACAGGGTCCGGTTCTCTGGATTTCCCTCTTACTGAGGGAGAGAAGGAGCTGCGGGGCGTTTGGATCTCCTATCTGATCTGGGACCGGCTTTCCGCAGAACAGTCCGAGTTTCAGCAGGAGGTGGATGAGATTCTGGACAACTGCAGGTCCTGGGGCATGAACGCGGTATTCGTCCATGTGCGTTCCCACGGAGATGCCATGTACCCGTCGTCCATTTATCCCTGGTCCAAATTCGTCGGCGGCGTCCAGGGCGTGGGGCCCGGCTATGATCCGCTTCAGTATTTTATTGAGGCCGCCCACGCCCGCGGGCTGGAGTTTCATGCCTGGTTCAATCCCTACCGCATCACCGGCTATCTGATGAACTGGTCCGAGGTGTCCAGCTTAAGCCCCGCCAAGGTCTGGGCCTTCGATGGAGACCCCTCCAACGACCGGTATGTGCTGGTTCACGACGGCGCGTATTATTTTAATCCCTCGGTGGAGCCGGTCAGGCAGATGGTGGCAGACGGCGTCCGGGAGGTAGTCAGGAACTACGACGTGGACGGGATCCATTTCGACGACTATTTTTATCCGTCTCTGGATGATAATGATGAAAGGCGATGGTTCGACCGGCCTGAATATCTGGCCAGCGGCAGCAACCTTCCGATCGTCCAGTGGAGACGGGACCAGGTCAGCGATCTGGTGAGCCGGGTCTATCAGGCCGTCAAGGAAGAGAAGCCCTGGGTGGTGTTCGGCGTCAGTCCGCAGGGCTATGCGGAGCATCTGCGAAGCGACAGTAACCTGTTTGTGGATATAGACCGCTGGATGTCGGAAGACGGGTTTATTGACTATATCATGCCGCAGCTCTACTGGGGATTTGAGACGAAGCAGTCTGACGGAGAACTGGCCCCTTACGCGTTTGGGCCGAACCTGGATACCTGGCGGGAGCTTAAGCGGCGGGGGCATGTGAAGCTTTATCTCGGGCTGGCCATGTACCGGGCGGGAACCAATACGTTCGACTATAACGAGGTGTCGGAATGGCTGCGCAGGGACGATATCCTGAGCCGGCAAGTGACGCTGGGGCGCAGATGCGGGGATGTGAGCGGTTATTGCTTCTATAGTTATGATTCGTTTCTGGAGCCCGCGGCGGAGAGCGCCGTGGAGAAGCTGCTGCCTCTGCTTCCCGGAGGGGCGGGAGACTGAGGCGGCCGGGAACAGCGAATTTGCGCGGTCATGCAAGAAATGGTGGAAATATATGCGCGGATGATGTATAATTAAGAAAATACGGTAGTTTTTGAACCGTCCGGCGTCGGCTGCGGGCGGGATGCAGGATAAAAAAGAAACAGGAAAGATACGGAGGGCAAACGATGAAGAAATACAGGATATGGCTGGCAGCGGTTGCGGCTGCGCTGGTGGTAACGGCATGCGGGGACGGCAGCGGCATCGAGATTAATGGGACGAAAGCGGGAGACAGCAGTTCGGAGGCGGGCGGCAGCGAATCGCTTTCGGAGCCGGGGAGCTCCGGAGACGCGGTTGCGCATATTGATATTGTGACGGGAGAGACGACGGCTGTGCCTGAGACGCCGGCGGCTGATACAACGGCCGCGCCTGAAACAACGGCCGCTGAGACGACGGCGGCCCCGACGACGGCCGCGCCCACCACGGCGGCGCCTACGACCGCGGCCCCGACCTACAGCGTCCGGGACGTCAGCAAGACCATGTACGCGACGGACAATGTGCGCGTGCGTTCCAGTTACTCTACTTCTTCCGAAATACTGGGCGCGCTGGAGGTCGGCGAGAGCGTGAAGGTCACCGGCGAGTCGGAAAATGGCTGGATGCGCGTATCCTGGAACGGTTATACGGCGTTTGTCTCCGGCGATTATCTGACGGACACGGCTCCGGCGACGACGGCGGCTTCTACGACGGCGGCCCCGACCACGGCCGCGCCCACGACGGCGGCGCCTACGACCGCGGCGCCCACCACAGCAGCGCCTACGACGGCGGCTCCCACGACGGCGGCTCCTACGACCACGGCCGCTCCGGAACCCACCACGTCTGCCGGGAATTACGTGACAGGAACCGTGGTGAGTCTGGATCCCTCGGGCCTGACGATCCAGTCCGACAGCGGGACGACCTATCAGTTCGTCTGGGGCAGCAGTATTCCGTCTCTGGCGGCAGGGCAGCAGGTGCAGGTGTACTATGAAGGAAATACGGTGATATCCGTAGAAAAATAATACCTATCAACCAAATCATTCGAATGGGGGTGCGTCAAATGAAGATTATTTATGCGATTGTAGGCTCTGACGATGGAACGAGGGTGACGGACGTGCTGAATGAGCACGGATTCGGAGTGACCCGTCTGGCCACGACAGGAGGATTCCTGAAAAAGGGGAACGCGACGCTGATGATCGGTACGGAAGAGCAGAAGGTGGACGAGGCGATTCAGCTGATCAAGGATACCTGCGGGAAGAGACAGAAGATCACCTGCAACGTGCCGACGCCCAACATTGCATCCATTTCCGCCGGGTATATGATGATGCCCATGACGGTGGAACTGGGCGGCGCGACCATTTTTGTGACGGATGTGGAACGGTTTGAAAAAATCTAATGACGGGAATGCCGGCCGGCGCCGGGGGGCTTTCAGTCTCCGGACGCCGGTATTTTTTGCCGCAGACGGAGGGCCCTGGGCGGAGCGCCCGGAAGCGGCCGCCCGTCGGGGGGGAAAATTCCGGCGTCCCGCGGGAATTTTCGTGAATTACGTTCTTTTTTTTCGGAACGTTCTGCGGTATAATAGAGGCAGTTTAAAGGCGAAGGAGGGATACGATGGCGCAGTATTATCTGGCCGTAGACATCGGGGCCTCCAGCGGGCGGCACATCCTGGGAAGCGTGCAGGACGGGCGGATCGTGCTGGAGGAGGTCTACCGGTTTCCAAACGGCATGAAGCAGAAAGACGGGCAGCTCTGCTGGGATGTGGAGGAGCTGTTTTCCCATATCAAGGCGGGTCTCGCGCGCTGCAAAGAGCTGGGGAAGATCCCGGTCAGCATGGGCGTCGATACCTGGGGGGTGGACTTTGTTCTGCTGGACGAAGAAGACCGCATCGTAGGCAATGCAGTGGGCTACCGGGACAGCAGGACCAGAGGCATGGACGAGGAAGTGTATAAGATCATTTCCCAGGAGGATCTGTACCGGCGCACCGGCATCCAGAAAGAGATCTTCAACACCATCTATCAGCTGATGGCGGTGAAGCAGACCCATCCGGAATATTTTACACGGGCGAAATCCCTGCTGATGCTTCCGGATTATTTCCATTTCCTGCTGACCGGCGTGAAGAAGCAGGAGTACACCGAGGCGACGACGGGCCAGCTGGTGAATCCTTATACGAAAGAATGGGATCTGGAGCTGATCCGGATGCTGGGCTATCCGGCAGAATGGTTCGGCCCCCTGTCCGTCCCGGGGACTCTGGCAGGCGGTCTGCGGCCGGAGGTGCAGGCGGAGGTAGGCTTTGACTGCCAGGTGGTGCTTCCCGCAACCCACGACACCGGCTCGGCGGTAGCGGCCGTGCCGTCCAACGAGGCGGACGTGCTTTATATCAGTTCCGGCACCTGGTCCCTGATGGGAACGGAGCGGATGGAGGCCGATTGTTCCCTGGACAGCATGAAGCGAAATTTCACCAATGAGGGCGGCTACGGCTACCGGTTCCGCTATCTGAAGAATATCATGGGGCTGTGGATGATCCAGTCGGTGAAGAAAGAGCTGGCGGAAGCAGGAGAAGACTATTCCTTTGCCCAGCTGTGCGAGCTGGCGTCCCGGGAGAGCATTCCGTCGCTGGTATCCTGCAACGACGACTGTTTCCTGGCTCCGGAGAGCATGATCGCGGCGGTGCAGGACTTCTGCCGGACGACCGGCCAGACGGTTCCGGAGACGCCCGGCCAGATCGCGGCCGTGATCTACAACAGCCTGGCGAAATGCTATGAGGAGACGGTGGACGAGCTGGAGCAGGTGACCGGCAGGCATTATCATCGGATCCATATCGTCGGCGGCGGCGCCAATGCGGATTATCTGAACCGCCTGACCGCCCGCTATACGAAGCGCACGGTTTATGCGGGGCCCACCGAGGCCACGGCTATCGGCAACCTGGCGGCGCAGATGATCCGGGCGGGGGAGTTCGGCGGCCTGACGGAGGCCAGAGAGGCGGTATTCCGGTCCTTTGAGGTGAAAGAATATAAGGCCTGAGGCAGGAGCGGCCAGCGGTGTACGGGGCGGCGGCCCGTGCAGGCGGAAAAGAGCGGAACGCTTCCGGCCAGGACTGCCCGTTTCGAGGCGGTTCGCGCCGGCAGAAAAGAGCGGGGCGTGGTTTTGCGGTATCATCTACAATAGAAATGAACGGGGAGGGTTTCATATGGTCAGGAAAGGATTCAAGATGTTTCTTTATCCCGGCATGGCGGCTGAGTATGAGAAGAGACATAAGGAGCTGTGGCCGGAGATGCAGGAGATGATCCACCAGTACGGCGGTCATAATTATTCCATTTATCTGGACCGGGACACCAACGTGCTTTACGGCTACATCGAGGTAGAGGACGAGGAACTGTGGGCCCGTTCCGCCGATACGCCGGTCAACCGCAGGTGGTGGGATTTCATGGCGGATATCATGGAGACCAATCCGGACAACAGTCCGGTGAGCGAGGATTTGTCGCCGGTGTTCCATCTGGACTGAGACGGGGCAGCGGGACAGAGAGACGCACGGGGCAGCGTGTTCCCAGGATATGCCGGAAACGAAGGACAGGGACGGTGCGCCGCCGGGAAATGCGGCCGCGGACGTTTTAAATAAGGAAAGAGGAGGATGGATGATCATGGCAGCGCTGAAGGAGCGATATGAGATTGCGAAGGAGGCCTATCGGGCAATGGGCGTCGATACTGACCGGGCGTTGGAGGAACTGAAAAAGATTCCGATCTCCCTGCACTGCTGGCAGGGCGACGACGTGATCGGGTTCGACGGCGCAGGCTCGCTTTCCGGCGGCATTCAGACCACCGGCAATTATCCCGGCAAGGCCCGCACGCCGGAGGAGCTGATGGCGGATATCGACAAGGTTTTGAGTCTGGTTCCCGGCCGGCACCGCGTCAATCTGCACGCCAGCTACGCGATTTTCGGGGACAGCCAGTGGGTGGACCGCGACAGGATCGAGCCGAAGCATTTCAGAAAATGGGTGGAGTTTGCGAAGGAAAGAGGCCTGGGGCTGGATTTTAATCCCACCTGCTTCTCCCACCCGAAAGCGGAGTTCGGCACGCTTTCCAGCGAGAATCCGGAGGTCCGCCGGTTCTGGATTGACCACTGTATCGCCTGCCTGCGGATTTCCGAGTATTTTGCGGAGGAGCTGGGTACGCCGGCGACGATGAACATCTGGATCCCAGACGGTTTCAAGGACATCCCCGGTGACCGCACCGCTTCCCGCGCGCGGCTGAAGGATTCCCTGGATCAGATCCTGGCCAGCGGTTACGACAGGAGCAAGGTCAATGTGGCGGTGGAGTCCAAGGTGTTCGGTATCGGCATGGAGAGCATGACCGTCGGCTCCCACGAGTTCTATATGAATTATGCGGCGAAGAACGATATCCTCTGCCTGCTGGACAACGGCCATTATCATCCTACCGAGGCCGTGTCCGACAAGATCTCCTCGATGCTGCTGTTCTTTGACAAGGTGGCGCTCCATGTGACCCGCGGCGTCCGCTGGGACAGCGACCATGTGGTGCTGTTCGACGACGAGACGAGGGAGATCGCCAAAGAGATCGTGCGGAACGGAGCGGACCGCGTGCTTCTGGCCCTGGATTTCTTCGACGCCAGCATCAACCGCATCGCCGCCTGGACCGTCGGCATGAGGAGTATGGAAAAAGCCCTGCTGTACGCGCTTCTTCAGCCGAACCGGGAGCTGGCGGAGCTTCAGGAGAAGAGAGACTTCACGAAGCTGATGATGCTGATGGAGGAGCTGAAATGCTATCCGTTCGGCGATGTGTGGAATTATTACTGCGAAATAAACGGCGTGCCGGCGAAAGAGGACTGGTATCCGGCCGTAATGGACTATGAAAAAGAGGTTCTGAGCAAGAGGGCCTGAATGGGGCCGCGTACAGGACCGGCCGCGGAGCGGATGATGTCCGCGGATGAAAGACAGCGAGATTATTTTTCAAACAGAAGAAAGGCGGATGACAGACATGAAAGTATTGGATGCTGCATTTGTGCAGGGATTTATAAGAGTGTGTGACGACGGAGCCAGAATGAACTGGCATGAGAGAAACGGCGGGAACCTGAGTTACCGGATCAAACCGGAGGAAGTGGAGTCCGTAAAAGAAGAGCTGGCGTTTGATAAACCCTGGCAGCCCATTGGCACCAGCGTGCCGAATCTGGCGGGGGAGTTTTTCCTGGTGACAGGCACCGGCAGGTTTTTCCGCAACGTGATCCTGGATCCGGCCGCCAATATCTGTATTATTGAGGTGGATGAGAAGGGTGAGAATTTTCGGATCTGCTGGGGGCTGGTGAACGGCGGCAGACCAACCAGCGAGCTTCCGTCCCATCTGATGAACCTGGAAGTCAAGAAGCTGGTGACCAATGGCAGGTACCGGGTGGTCTACCATGCCCATCCCGCCAATACGATTGCCCTGACCTTTGTGCTTCCGCTGGAGGACAAGGTGTTTACCCGCGAGCTGTGGGAAGCCATGACCGAGTGTCCGGTGGTATTCCCGGCCGGCGTGGGCGTCGTGAAATGGATGGTGCCGGGCGGCCGCGAGGTTGCGGTGGCGACCAGCGAGCTGATGAAAAAATACGACGTGGCGATCTGGGCCCATCACGGCATTTTCTGTTCCGGAGAGGATTTTGATACTACGTTCGGCCTGATGCACACGGTGGAAAAAGCCGCGGATATCCTGGTGAGAGTGATGTCCATGAGCCCCACGAAGCGGCAGACCATT
Organism: uncultured Lachnospiraceae bacterium; assembly: GCA_947626915.1. Taxonomy (GTDB): domain Bacteria; phylum Bacillota; class Clostridia; order Lachnospirales; family Lachnospiraceae; genus UBA3402. The sequence goes on along the minus strand of CANQUA010000083.1, from coordinate 597 downwards.
ACGCCGCGGAATTTCCGCGATCTGGCTGCGGATTTCAAGCTGACGCTGCCGGAAGAATTTTTGTATGAGAAATAAATGAGGCGCGGGGGCTTGGGCGGCAGGGAAGAGATCGGAACCTGCCGCAGCGCTGTGAGGTTCGCGAAAATGGAGAAGCGCGGAGCGATCATTTCTTCAGCATAAGGATAGTAATAAACGCAGGCGGACCGGCTCGGCCACGGCCGGTCTGCCTGCCGGAATATGCAGAGAGTGCAGAGAGGAGGGAGCAGCCGCAGCTTCCCCGATTAAGACGTAAATCTCCGGAACCAATCCCGCTGCGGGAGTTGCTGCGGAAATTTGCACTCAAAATTAAAATGAAAAAAATGAAATTTTCAATAGACAAAATAAGTTTTTTGTGGTATTCTTTTTAAGTACCGATCAGAAGCATATATGCGTGGGGCATTAGCGCAGTTGGGAGCGCGTTTGAATGGCATTCAAAAGGTCGTGGGTTCGAATCCCATATGCTCCACTGAAAAAGTCCGTATTTTGGCGGGTGTCCGTAAGAAAGTTTTGAAACAAAATTTGATTACGGCATCTGTCAGACAGGATTGGGACGACAAA
>CANQUA010000082.1 GCA_947626915.1 uncultured Lachnospiraceae bacterium | reverse complement strand
TTGGGACTGCCTTTCATTGAACATAAGAACTATGGAGGGGAGGAGTATAGTGTTTCCGAGTACACGATGAGCGAGATCATAGCGTCGGTGTATGATATGATGGAAAAAACTGGCCTTAAGGAGGGGATTCTCTTTCTGGACGAAATCAACTGTGTATCTGAGACCCTGGCGCCTGTCATGCTTCAGTTTCTGCAGTATAAGATCTTTGGCCGGCATCGGGTCCCGGCAGGGTGGATTGTGATTACTGCGGGCAATCCGCCGGACTATAACGACTCCGTCCGGGAATTTGACATTGTTACATGGGACCGACTTAAACGTATTGATGTAGAACCAGACTACGATGTGTGGAAAGAGTATGCCTATAAGATGGGAATACACCCTGCCATCACTACATATCTGGATATCAAGAAGGGCGACTTTTATAAAATCGAGACTACAGTGAATGGAAAGAGTTTTGTAACAGCCCGCGGCTGGTCCGACCTTTCTGACATGATGCGGCTGTATGAACAGCACGGAATAGAGATTAATGAAAAGCTGACGGCCCAGTATCTGCAGAATCCGAAGATCGCCAAAGCATTTGCGGTGTACTATGACCTTTTTAACAAGTACCGTTCTGATTATCAGGTGGATAAGATTATGGAGGGCAAGGCCCCGGAAGAGATCAAAGAGCGGGCAAAAGCGGCCAAGTATGACGAGCGTCTGAGCTTGCTGGGACTGCTGTTGGATGGAGTGACGGGGCAGCTGCGGGGCGTGGCAATGGAGGAACAGACATTAACGGAATTGATGGGTGTTTTGAAAGATTTCGGAGTTTCTCTGACCAGCAGTCCGGGAATTAATGCTGCTGATGCCCTGACTAAACAGATAGAGAGTCTTCAGTGTCGTATCCAAAAAGGGAAGATGGCCTCCAGCCTCTCCGCTGATGGAGAGCAGGCATACCAGGGTGTCATCGCTGTCCTAGATGAGCAGCAACAGATACTTCTGGAGAAGTCCTCTGTAAATGGGACGGAGGCATTTAAACTCATCAAAGCTGACTTTGATAAACGCACGAAAGCGTTGAAACGCCAGGCGGAGGCGGCGGGGAAGTGCCTTTCCAACGTATTTGGCTTCTGCGAGGAGGTGTTCCCTGACGGACAGGAAATATTGATTTTGGTTACGGAACTTACCATAAATGCTTATGGAGCAAGGTTTATAAGCCGCTACGGCAGCAAAGAATATTTTGCTCACAACAGGGAACTGTTGTTTTACGAGCGGCAGAAAGAGATTCTTAAAGAGTTTGATCAATTGGAACTGTAATGTGAAATGACTGTAAAAAAGCTAAAGTCGAACGTAAATGAAGAGCTGAAAGAGAAACACAACGAGATGTCCCTGGTGATGATGATCAACCGGATCCAGAGTCCGGAGGATTATGCGGAATTTCTGAGAACGTCGCGGAACTATGTGGACGAGATCTACGACGGGACGCCGGAGGACATCCGTGATGTGTATCGTGAGATCCTGTGGTCGCTGTTCCAAAAGATGCATGTGCCGGTAGAAGAGGCCAGGGAGAAGCTGGCGGAAATGGAGGAAAGCGGTATGGGATATCTGTTTGAAAATGCAAATAAGAATGAACGACGGCGCATAACGGGAAAGAGGAGTGAACGCGGGCACTGGATCATGCCTGCGGGGCAGGGGTAAAAACCGGCTATAATTGACCGGTCCTGCTGTCATTACCGGTAAAATCATGTTTGTGAATGGGGCTGAAAATCGAATTTTGACATCAAAAAAACTGCCGCCAGATAAGCCAACAGCTGTCAGGCGGCAGTTTTTAATAGCAGTTTTAATCAGCCGAAATACCTCTCCAGCAGTCCCTTGAACGCCTTGCCATGGCGGGCTTCGTCGCGGGCCATCTCATGGACGGTGTCGTGGATCGCATCCAGGTTCAGCTCTTTCGCGCGCTTCGCCAGATCGACCTTGCCGGCGGTAGCGCCGTTCTCGGCGGCTACGCGTAACTCCAGGTTCTTCTTGGTGCTGTCGGTGACAACCTCGCCTAAAAGCTCCGCGAACTTCGCTGCGTGCTCCGCTTCTTCATAAGCGGCTTTCTCATAGTACATGCCGATCTCCGGATAGCCCTCTCTGTGAGCGACTCTCGCCATCGCCAGGTACATGCCGACTTCGGTGCATTCGCCTTCGAAATTGGCTCTCAGATCTGCGAGAATGTCCTCGCGGACGCCCTTCGCCACGCCGATGGAATGCTCGGCAGCCCAGGTCATCTCATCCTTCTGCTCTTCGAATTTGTCGGAAGAAGCTTTGCAGACCGGGCAGAACTCGGGAGCTGTCTCGCCCTCATATACGTAACCGCACACTTGGCAAACCCATTTTTTCATCGTGAAGATCTCCTTTTCTTAAATAATTTATGTGACTTCTATAGTGCGCATCCTTTTAAATAATAGGAATAATTCCTGTTATTATCCTAACATATGCCGGGACGGTTGTCAACCGTTTTTGAAAAAATTTTTCATGTACGGCAAAGGCCGGAGGCTCCTTCCGCGGCGGCCGTTTCATCCTGCGGCCGGAATGTATCTGCGGCGCGGCGGCATTACGACGCGGCGGTCGTGTCCGCGGACAGGGAGCGCTGCGCTTCCTTTTTCAGGCAGTCTGCGCAGGTTCCGTAAAAATAGGTGATATGGCTGTCAATGCGCCCGCCGCAGTGTTCCTGGGCGGCCAGATTGATCTGATCCGATACGTTCATATCCAGATCCTGTACCTGGCCGCAGCTTTGACAGATGAAATGATAATGCAGGCTGGTGTCTGCGTCGAAGCGCTCCGGGCCGCTGCCGCAATTGAGGCGGCGGATCTCCCCCAGATCAGCCAGAAGGTTCAGATTGCGGTATACGGTTCCCAGACTGACATTGGGAAAATCCTGGCGCACACTGGCGTATATGCTGTCTGCGGTAGGATGGTCGTGCCGGTTCATCAGGCAGTTCAGAATGGAATCCCGCTGACGGCTGTGTTTTAAAGTTTTCATGGCCCCTCCCTCATTAAAACCTCAATAACGATAACCATTATTGATTGTATGATAAATAGGACGATTTGTCAAGGGAGAACCGGCGGTTTCCTTCCCACAGCCGTTCTTTGGCGATCTGGATAAATTCCCGCGTCGCCTGGGACATGTAGTGATCTTTGTGGTAGCCGATCCCCAGCACGCCGTGGGCCTGGGGATGGTCCAGGTGATAGAGGCCGACGCTGCTGTTTTTCTCCAGCCGGGTCTGCAGCGTTTCACTGTCGGAAACGAACATCCGCGGATAGAATGTGGCGCCCATGCCTTTGACAGCCAGGGCGAGAACCGTTTCGATGTTTTCCGTTTCCAGTACGATCTCCGGCGTGATTTGGGCGTCCGCGAACATTTCGTCCGCCAGGGTCCGCACCCGGTTGCCGGGGTTGATCAGGAGGAACGGCAGATCCTTCAAAAGCTTGAGATCCGCGGACTCGCTGAGCTTTTCCCGGATCTCGCCGGCCCGTTCCGCGTATACTTTTTCCAGGAGGCTGTCGGGCACCACCAGCAGGATCTCTTCGTCGCAGATGGGCACCGTTTCGACGTTTTCCACCCGGAAAGGCAGCATACCGATGATCAGGTCCACATCGCCGTGCTGCAGATCCTGATCCAGCTCGGTGGAGTTTCCCTCCTTCAGGTGCAGCTCGATGTTGGGGAAACGCTTCTTATAAACAGGCAGGATCTCCGGCAGGATCTTGCGGCCGCGGGTGTGGGACATGCCGATGGTCAGCCGCCCTTTGGTGAAATCCTTGATATCGGCGATCTCCTGGTAGGTTTCGGCTTTCAGGCGCAGGAGCTTGCGGGCCTGCTTTTCCAGAACCTTTCCCGCGTAAGTCAGGGTCAGGGGCGACGTGCGGTTGAACAGCGTCACGTCGAATTCGTGCTCCAGATTGGAAATGTGGCTGCTCAGGGACTGCTGGGAAATATTCAGTTTTTTCGCTGCTTTCGTGAAATTGGACTCCTCCGCAGCCACGAGAAAATATTCCAGGTTGAGGAAATTGATCATGTCTGCCTCCTAGAACCCCGCTTCGTGGGTCCCGTCACCGGTCAGGGAGGGGATGTAGGGGATCAGTTTTTCCACGGAAGTATTGACGATCAGTTCTTCCGGGAACTGTGCCTCTTCCAGAAGCGCATGGGCGGCCGCGTGATTGCCCACGTCGGAGGCCATATGGGCGTCGCTTCCGATTACGATGGGCGTTTGGTAATGTACGCAGCGTTCCAGGAGAGCCCGGTAATTTTCCGACGCCCCTTTGCGGGAGGAGCGGGGATTTAAGGAGGAGTTGTTTACCTCCAGCAGCACGTGATGTTCTTTGGCGGCGGCCGCTGCCGTATCCGGATCGATGGGGAAACGGGAATCGTCGGGGTGGCCGATGATCTTAACATAAGGATTCTTCATCGCCCCGACGAGGGCGGCGGTGTTCTGGGCTACGGTACCGGCAGTGAAGCAGGGAAGGTGGAGGCTGGCGATGGCATAGTCCATTTTTTTCAGCTGGTAGGGAAGCAGATCCACATGGCCCTCATAATCGAGAATATTCAGCTCGCAGCCCATCAGCGTCCTGACGCCGAAGAGTTCGGAAGGGATGACTTTAAAATTGATAAAGTACATCTCGTGGGCAGCGCCCGGCATCCTGGGGCCGTGCTCGGTGGAGCCGAAAAGTTCCAGCTTCTGCGCGGCGGCCGCCTGCGCCATCTCGTATAAGGTGTTGTAGGCGTGCCCGCTGGCGATTGTGTGGGTGTGCAGATCCATGATGTCTTTCATAGTACAGTCCTTTCTTACGGAAAAAGACGCTTCTTTCTGCCTGAAAAGGGTTCTGACAGGCCCGAAATGGCGTAAAAACATTGTCCCCTGTATCATATCATATTTTTTTTTCGAAAACTATAAAAAAAGTGAGGTAGAAATTCATTTTTTATTGTATAATAGACTCAGACGCCGTCCATCGGACTTTAGGGCGTGCATTATGTTAAAATTGCAAGACGGAGGAACACAAACATGAGTGAAGAAATGCTGAAAGAGCAAAAGGACAATCTCGAAGCGGCTGAGCCCGCGGAGGAGACTGTGGCGGAGACAGCCACGGAAGAAAAAGCGGCTGAGCCTGCGGAGACGGCAGAAGCGCCGGCAGCCGAAGAAAAGCCGGCTGAACCTGCGGAGAGCATGGACGATTATAAGGAAGAGCTGGAACAGTCTTATAAGGAGCATGCGAAAAAGAGGAGCCGTGCGTTTGTAGACGACGGTTCTCCGAAGGCTGAGAAATGGGAAGAGTTGCGTCAGATGATGGAAGACAAGACGGTAGTGAACGTCAAGATCAAAGAGATCGTCAAGGGCGGAGCCATCGCGTTTGTCGAGGATATGAAGGCTTTTATCCCTGCTTCCCAGATTTCCCTGAATTATGTGGAGAAGCTGGAGGACTGGGTCGGCAAGCATATCGACGCGTACATCATTACGGTAGACCCGGAGAAGAAGCGTCTGGTTCTGTCTGCCCGTGAGCTGCTGCGGGAGCGCAGGGACGCGGAGCGCAAGGCGAAGCTGGATGCGTTTAAGACCGGCGACGTGGTAGAGGGCGTGGTAGAGAGCCTGAAGGACTACGGCGCGTTCGTGAAGCTGGCCGACGGCGTTTCCGGACTGCTGCATGTGTCCCAGATCAGCCGCCAGAGGATCAAACATCCGGGCGTAGTCCTGAAAGAAGGCCAGACCGTGAAGGTGAAGATCCGCGACGTGGCCGACGGCAAGATCAGCCTGACCATGAGAGGGCTGGACGAGGAGGAGGAAAAGCCTGCCCGCGAGCCGAGAGAGCAGAGAGAGCCCAGAGCCCCGAGAGAGGCGAGGGAACCCCGCGAGGACAAGAGCGATTTCCATTATAAGAATTCTCCCGATGTGACGACCGGACTGGGCGAACTGCTGAAGGGAATCAAGCTGTAAGTATGGCATGAAAGGGGGATACGCATGGTTTATATCCCTAAGACCTATGACCAGGTGGACCAGTGGAATTCGCTGATGTTCATTTACAGCTCCGCGCTCAAGCAGATGAACGTTAAGATTGAGGTGCTCAACAGCGAATTCGTACACATTTACAGCTACAATCCGATCGAGCATGTGAAATCCAGGCTGAAATCGCCGGAGAGCATCGTCAAGAAGCTGAAGCGTCTGAATTATGAGGTTTCGACCTACAATATGACGGAGAAGCTGAACGACGTGGCCGGAGTGCGGATCATCTGCTCGTTTACGTCGGATATTTACCAGATCGCCGATATGCTGTCCAGACAGGCCGATATTACGGTTTTGTATGTAAAGGATTACATCAAGAATCCGAAACCCAACGGCTACAAGAGCTATCATATGGTGGTGACGATCCCGGTCTACCTGACGGAGGGGCCGGTGGAGACGAAGGTGGAGATCCAGATTCGGACGGTAGCGATGGATTTCTGGGCCAGTCTGGAACATAAAATGTACTATAAATTGGGCGGAGAAGCGCCGGCGTATCTGCAGCAGGAACTGAAGGCCTGCGCGGATGTGGTGGATATGCTGGACGCGAAGATGTACTCTCTGAACGAGGCGATTATGAAATGGAATGCCCGCGAAGAGAAGGAGAAGAGCGAAGAAGGTTTAGCGGATGAAGAGCCTGGCGGGAGAGATTTGTCAGGTTATGAAACGGAATCGGGGAAGCCTGTGGATCTTTGAGACGCTTTACCGGCTGTCGGCGGGAGCGATTTTCCTGTGGCTGGCGAACCAGGGGCTGCGTCTGGCCCTGAGCCGGTCGGGATACAGTTATCTGACGCCGGATAATGCTCTGCAGGTACTCGTGCATCCATGGACGCTGGCAGCGCTGGCGTTCCTGGCGGCGCTGGGACTGATGATTCTGATGATCGAGATAGGCGGCCTGGTAACGGCGTATGCCGGGGCCGCCTCTTCCGTGCGGGTAAAACCGACGGATATCCTGATGGGCGGTCTGCGGGAAACGGCCGCCGCGCTCAGGCGGAAGGATCTGGGGCTGTTTGTGACCGGGCTTGTGACGTCGGTGATCCTGCATCTGTTTTTCATCGGCAGGCTGCTGACGCACATCCGGCCCCTGGGTTTCGTCCTGAGGGAAGCGGCGGAGCATCTCTGGTCCCGCGGGATGGTTTTGGGCGTGCCGGTGGTATGCCTTTTTTGCGTGGTTCCGGCGCTGTATTTGTTCCATGTACGTATAATGGGCCGGAAGTACGGTCCGGACGGCTGGAGAACCAGTCTGGCTCTGTGGAAGCGGGGCTGGCTGGAGACGGGGCTTTGGCTGCTGGGCGGGTATCTGCTGATCGTCGTCCTGATCGCGGCGGTTTATCTGGCGGCCATGTGCCTGACGGCGGTCCTGACGGTGCTTCTGGTGGAACGGGAGATGGAACTGTCTTTTTTGACGGAAGCGTCGTCGCGCGTGGAGCTGACGCTTTTGTTTCTGGGCGCAATCGCCGTGATGCGGTACCATTTTGCGGTCGTTACGGTTCAGTATAGCCGGCTGGGAGATACGGAAGAGGACCATGTGCGGGAGATTCCCGGCGCGGGAGCCGGAAACAGCCGGAGAGACGGCCTGATGACCGCGGCGATCATTGGGTTTCTGGGAGCGGGATGTTTGTTTGACGCCGCGTATAACGGCAATTTTCTCTCCAAGTCCGTGGCGGTGCAGATCGGAATTACGGCGCACCGCGGTTATTCCTCCGAAGCGCCGGAGAACACGATGGCGGCGCTGGAGGCGGCCGTGGAAGCCATGGCGGACGTTGCGGAGATCGATGTGCAGGAGACGAAGGACGGGTATGTGGTCCTTTGCCATGACGCGGATCTGCAGCGGACCGCCGGGATCCGCCGGGCCGTGGCGGACATGACGCTGGGAGAACTGACGGCCGTGGATGTGGGAGGCTGGTTTTCCGCGGAATACGCGGGGGAGCCGGTTCCGACGCTGCGGGAGGTCATGGAATACGCCAAGGGAAAGATTGACTTAAATATCGAACTGAAAAATATGGGAAATAACAGCGCGCTTCCGGAAAAAGTGCTTGAACTGGTGCGGGAATATGATATGATGACACAGTGTATCGTTACGTCGACCAATCCGCGCTATCTGAAACGGCTGAAAGAGCTGGAACCGGAACTGCGGACGGGGTATATCCTGTCGGCGGTTTACGGGCGTTCCTACGACGACGAGAGCATCGATGTCATCAGCATCCGTTCGGATTTCGTCAATGCCAGGATGGTGGAACGGGCCCATGAGGCCGGCAAGGCGGTTCATGCCTGGACGGTCAACACCAAGATGGAACTGGAACGCCTGCGCGCGCTGAGCGTGGATAATGTGATCACGGACGATCCGGTGCTGGCCCGGGAGATCCTGTACCGGGAGGAAGCGACGGAGACGCTGCTGGAATATCTGCGGATGCTGCTGCGGTGAGACGCAGGGCGGAAACGGCCCGGACGTTTGGGGATGCAGAAGGAAGACGGAGCCAGACAGAGAAAGGATGGACAGGGAGCATGAAGGTAGTATTGCAGAGGGTATTGGAAGCCAGCGTGACGATAGACGGAAAGACAGTCGGCTCCATCGGCCGCGGCTTTTTGCTGCTTGTGGGCGCGGCGGATACGGACACGATGGAGACCGCCGACAAAATGACGGACAAGATCTGCAAACTGCGGATTTTTGAGGACGAAAACGGCAAGACCAATCTGTCCCTGGCCGATGTGGGCGGGGAGATTCTGGTGGTCAGCCAGTTTACATTATTTGCCGACTGCCGCAAAGGCAACCGGCCGGGATTTACCGGGGCCGGGGCACCGGACTGGGCCAAACAGGTCTATGAACATGTGGTGGAGCGCTGCCGCCGTTACGCGGGGCGGGTGGAGCACGGCGAGTTCGGCGCGGATATGAAAGTGAGCCTGGTCAACGACGGGCCGTTTACATTGATTCTGGACAGCGGGGAACTGGGAATACGCGGTTGACGCTGAAAAGATAGAGAGACAGGATACGGAGGAAGAAAGAATGACAGGAAAAGAACTGCAGGAACAATTAACATGGAAGATCCCGAACATTGCGAAGGAAGCGCCGGAACAAATCGAGGCGGCCGGAGCGTTCTGCGAGGGGTACAAGGAATTTTTAAATCGCGGCAAGACGGAGCGGGAATGCGTGAGCATGGCCGTGGAGCTGCTGAAAAAGGCGGGCTATACGGAATTTGATCCGGAGAAGAACTATATGCCGGGCGACAAGGTCTATCAGAACAACCGCGGGAAAGCGCTGCTGGCGACGACATTCGGACAGAAGCCGGTCCGGGAGGGCATCCGCATCAACGGCGCGCATATTGATTCGCCGCGCCTGGATCTGAAGCCGAATCCTTTGTATGAGAAGGACGAACTGGCGCTGTTCAAGACCCATTATTACGGCGGCATCCGCAAATACCAGTGGGTTGTGACGCCCCTGGCCATGCACGGCGTTATGGTGAAAAAGGACGGACAGGTCGTGAAGCTGGATCTGGGCGAGAATCCCGGCGATCCGGTCTTTTGTGTGACGGATCTGCTGCCGCATCTGTCCGCGGAGCAGGATTTAAGGAAGCTGCGCGACGGCATCAAGGGCGAGGAACTGAACATTGTGGCCGGTTCCATTCCCTATGCGGACCCGGACGCCGACGAGCCGCTGAAAGAGCCTGTGAAGCTGAAAGTCCTGGAGCTGCTCCATGAGCGCTACGGCGTCACGGAGAAAGATTTCGCGCGGGCGGAGATCGAGTTCGTGCCGGCCCACAAGGCGGTGGACGTAGGATTTGACCGCAGCATGATCGGCGCTTACGGGCAGGACGACCGGGTCTGCGGTTATACGGCCCTGATGGCGGAGATCGAGACGGCGGCTCCGCTCTATACGACGGTTACGGTGCTGACGGACAAGGAAGAGATCGGGTCCGAGACCAATACGGGCATGAATACCGCCTATTTTAAGGATTATGTGGCCGCGCTGGCCGCGCAGGAGAACGCTCCGCTGCGGGAGGTGTTCCGGAATTCCAAGTGCCTTTCCGCCGATGTGAACGCGGCGTTCGACCCCACGTTCCCGCAGGTATCGGAGGCGAAGAACACCTGCTATCTGAATAAAGGCTGCGTGCTGACCAAATACACCGGCTCCCGGGGCAAAAGCGGGGCCAATGACGCCCACGCCGAGTACATGGCCGAGGTCATCGGGATCATGGAGGAGGCCGGCGTCTACTGGCAGATCGGCGAGATCGGGGCCGTGGACGCGGGCGGCGGCGGGACCATCGCCAAATTCGTGGCGGGCCTGAACATCGACGTGGTGGATCTGGGCGTGCCGATCCTGTCCATGCACGCGCCCTTTGAGTTGTCCTCGAAGCTGGACGTTTACAATACATACAAGGCGTTCAAGGCGTTTTACGCGGTCAGATAAGGACAGCGGCCGGCTGAACGGTTATGAAAATTTTGTGAATTTGTCCAAAATACTTTCCTTTGCAGATTGGCTGTGATATAATCTAAAAACATATTGCCCGGCATCCGGCGGAGGCCCGGTCAGGAGCAGCCTGGGCCGCGCCGGCATGGCCGGTCAGGAAAATTGTTGTATGAATATTAGAAAGAAAAGGGAAGAGACATGAAAAAATTTATCAGTATCTTATTGTGCGGTCTGCTGGCGGCAGCGGCGGTGACCGGCTGTTCGAAAAAAGAGGATTCCTCGAAGAACAGCAGCAGCGTGACGCTGGGGGAATATAAGGGCATTCAGTATACGCCCATGGACACGACGGTGACGGACGAGCAGGTAGAGACGCAGATCCAGTCGCTGCTGGACGCGAATCCGACGATCACGACGGTAGACAGGCCGGCGCAGAACGGGGATATCGTAAATATCGACTATACGGGACTGAAAGACGGCGTCGCTTTTGACGGCGGCAGCGCGACGGGCACGGACCTGACGCTGGGGTCGGGCCGGTTCATCGACGGATTCGAGGAGGGACTGATCGGGGCTTCCGCAGGCGACGAGGTCAGCCTGAACCTGACGTTCCCGGAGGATTATTCCAATGAAGAGCTGAGCGGCCAGGCGGTCGTTTTCGAGGTGAAAGTCAACGAAGTGAAGGAATCCACCCCCGCCGTGCTGGACGAGGAGTTTGTGACCAGCTATACGGATTATCTGTCGGTGGACGAGCTGCGGGAGGCGACCAGGACCAATCTGGAGGAGGCGGCCCAGAGCCAGGCCCAGAGCCAGAAAGAGTATGACGTCTTCATGGCGATCATGGACAATTCCACGGTGACGGTATCCGACGAGGCGGTGCAGGAGTATTATGACGAGATGTACGCCGCGTATGAAATGCAGGCGTCGGCGATCGGGATGGATCTGGGAACGATGGTCGGATATTTCGGGATGACGCTGGAGGATTTCCAGGCGGAGATGAAGGCGGAGGCCCAGATAGCGACGGAGCAGAACGCCGTGATCGAGGCGATCGCCGAGGCGGAGGGATTCACGGTCACGGACGAAGAGCGCCAGGAGCTGGCGGATGAGTTCGGTTATGAGAGCGTGGAGACGATGATCGAGGACGCCGGCGAGCATACGGTAAACTTCTATATTCTGCGTGAGAAGGTATTGGAGTTCGTGACGGAGAACGCGGTGGCGGTCTGATCGGATGAACTTGAGACTGCACCGGCCCGGCGAACGAAACGGCCGGCGCAGGGATGGCAGATTGCGCGCACCGCGCCTGGATGGTACGGTGCGCGTTTTTAGTATGACGGGCATGCCCGTGTTCTGTGGTGAAAGTCCACATAGGCGTAGCTACCGACGAACTTGATAGCGA
>CANQUA010000081.1 GCA_947626915.1 uncultured Lachnospiraceae bacterium | reverse complement strand
GAATGGAGAAGATCTTCTATGAAAGTTGGTGAAACACCAGGAAATGGAGAAGAATCACCAACTTTTAGAGAAGAACCCAAAAAAATAGCATCTTACATGGTTTTTCATGTAAAATACTATTTAATCTTGACCAGGGGAAGAGGGGCTCGAACCCCCATCTACGGTTTTGGAGACCGCTGCTCTGCCATTGAACTATTCCCCTATCTGCCGCCCGTTTCACTCGGATTCGGTGACAACGAAGTTATAATAGCACAAACTCTTTGAACTGTCAATCATTTTATCGACAGAAATTTGCGCGGATTTTACGCAGAATTTTGCGGCGGCGGCAGAAGTTCTGCGCGGACACTTGCTATTTTCTGTGCGGAGATGTATCATGGAAGTGCAACACAGCCAATGAATCTGCTGCCGGATCCGGCGGCGCGGCGGGGGTTCGGCGGCGGCAGACAGGCGAAATCAGAGGGAGGTTATAGGAGATGAGCCGGGAGACGAAAAAATTAGGTTTTGGACTTATGCGGCTGCCCCGCAAGGGTCCGTTTACGGATGTGGAGCAGGTAAAGAAGATGGTGGATCTGTTTTTGGAGGCAGGCTTTACTTATTTTGATACGGCGTTTGTGTATCTGGGGTCGGAAGCCGCGATCAGGAAAGCCCTGGTAGAGCGGTATCCGCGGGAGTCTTATACACTGGCGACGAAATTGAATGTGATGCTGGCGTCCAATGAAAAGGCCGCGAGAAAGCAGTTTGAGACCAGTCTGGAGAGGACCGGGGCCGGGTATTTTGATTATTATCTGCTTCATGCCCTGATGAGCAATAATTACAAAAAATATGATAAGTTCCATCTCTGGGATTTCGGAAAGGAAATGAAGGAGAAGGGGCTGGTGAAGCAGTTCGGTTTTTCGTTCCATGCGGGGCCGGAGCTGCTGGACCAGCTGCTGACGGAGCATCCGGAGGTGGATTTTGTGCAGCTTCAGATCAATTATGAGGATTGGGAAAATCCCTCTGTTACCGCGCGGGCGAATTATGAGACGGCCAGGAAGCACGGAAAGCAGATCGTGGTCATGGAGCCGGTGAAGGGCGGACGCCTGGCGGATCCGCCGGCTGAGGTGAAAAAGCTGTTTGAGGGTTACGCGCCTCAGATGTCCTGCGCTTCCTGGGCGATCCGCTTCGCGGCATCGCTGGATGGGATACTGACGGTGCTTTCCGGCATGTCCAATGTGGAGCAGATGGAGGATAATCTTTCTTACATGAAGGAATTTAAGCCGCTGAACGAGGAGGAGCAGGAGCTGATCCGGCAGGCCCAGAGGCTTCTGGGAAAATCTTCCACAATTCCGTGTACGGCCTGTCATTACTGCACGGAGGGCTGTCCGAAGCAGATTCCGATCCCGGATATTTTTGCAGCGGACAATAAGCAGCTGGGAAACGGGCAGATGGCCGAGGCGGCGGCCGCCTATGAAAAGGCGGCGGCGGACGGCCGCAGGGCCTCCGATTGTATCGGCTGCCGTCAGTGTGAGAACGCCTGTCCGCAGCACATCGCGGTGGTGAACCGATTGAAACAGTGCGCCGATCTGTTTGAGGGCTGAGCGCGGACGGAAGAAACGATCGGTCCGGACAGGAAACGGAAGGTCTGGTTATGAAAGGAGAGGGCTGCATTATGGCAGAAATCATACAGAAAGCGGAAGAAATAGATAAAAATCTGCGGGCGGATAAGGTGGAAGATCCGGACGCCCTGCGGTTTTACAACGTGAAGCGGGCCCCGTTTCAGATCTACGGTCTTTATGAGCCTCAGGCGGAGGGCGGTTTCCGCAGGATGCCCTCCGGGGTGGGGGAGCGGACCAGTCAGGGGGTGGCGGCTCTCAATTTTCACACCTCCGGCGGGAGGGTACGGTTTTCCACGGACTCGGCGCACCTGGCGATCCGGGCGCAGATGCCGTCGGTTTTTCGTTATCCGCATATGCCTCTGACCGGCACCAGCGGATTCGTGCTCTATGAGATCCTGGAGGGGAAGGAGCGTTACGTAAAGACCTTTGTTCCGCCGTTGGATATGACTGACGGCTATTCGGGCGAGATCCGTTTCCAGCAGAAGAAGGAGCGGTCGTTTACTTTGTATATGCCCCTTTACAATACGCTTTCGTCGCTGGAGATCGGTCTGGAGCCCGGGGCGTCGTTAAGGGAAGGACCCGCCTACAGCCGCGCGCTGCCGGTGGTCTACTATGGCTCCTCCATTACCCAGGGCGGCTGCGTTTCTCATCCGGGCAATGCCTATCCCGCGATCATTTCCCGGAAGTACGATCTGGATTTTATCAATCTGGGATTCTCGGGAGGGGCGAAGGGAGAAAGCGCCATGGCGGAATACCTGGCCGGACTGGAGATGGAGGCTTTTGTCTGCGATTACGACCATAACGCTCCGTCGCCGGCCCATCTGGAACAGACCCTGGGGCCGCTGGTTTCTGCGGTGCGCCGTGCCCGGCCCGAATTGCCGATCCTGCTGGTGAGCCGTCCGGACTTTAAGCCGGGCACAGAGGATGAAAGGCGCAGGGAGGCCGTATTTCAGGTGTATAAAAAGGCCCTGGACCATGGCGACCGCCGGATCAGCTGGGTCGATGGCCAGAGCCTGTTTGAAGGAGAGGACAGGGACGCCTGTACGGTAGACGGCACCCATCCCAATGATCTGGGAATGGCGCGGATGGCCTGGGTGATCGGCCGTGCCCTGGAACAGGCGCTGCCAAAACGTTAGCCGGCGTCGTCGGTCCCTTTCAGGAAGTCCAGTATGGTTTTCCAGTAAAATTCCAGCACGCTGGTGGAAGAATTGAAGATCTCATGTTTGGTCTCCGGTACTTTTACCAGCGTAGCGGTTGTCAGCCCGGCCTGGTTGACCTTCCGGACGAAGCGGTCCTGTTCTTTGTTTACGACAAATGTGTCGTGTTCCGCCTGGAAAAGCAGAAACGGCGTCCGGATCTGTTTCCAGGCCGTGGCCTGCAGATAGCGGTTCAGTTTGGCGGCCCCGTTGACCCAGCCGCAGCTGGGGGAGGTCATCTGAAACAATGGCTCGCTTTCCCGTTTGGCCTGATAATAGTCGTACCGCTGCCGGTTCATCGAGGGGCTGCCCTCAAAGGTCTCCTGATTCGGAACGAAGGGCTGGCCGCCCGGCACATAGTCCTCGCTTTTTCCCATGCCGCAGAGGGTCAGAGCCAGTGCGGTGGACGCGGCCCACGGGATGCCCTTGGTCAGCGGACGGATCATCGGCGAGCTGAGGATGGCTTTGGAGAAAACCTCCGGTTCCATGGCGAGCACAGCGGCCGCAACGCCTCCGCCCATGGAGTGGCCGTACAGATACAGCGGCAGCTCCGGATGCTCTTTTCGGGCCAGCCGCGTCACAGCCAGCAGATCCTGCACGTACCGCCCGTAAGCGTCTACATGAACCAGGGACAAATCGTCCACCAGCCGGTAGCTGCGTCCGTGGCCGCAGTGATCGTGCATATAGACGTGGTAATGATTTTTTACAAAATAATAGATGGTTTCTTTGTATTTCTCTTCCGTCTCCGTGAATCCGTGGGAAAGGATCACGACCGCCTCCGCGTCGTCAGCCAGATAGCGGGCGCAGTAAAGCTTCATATCGAAGCCGCGCTTCAGGTAGAAGACCTTTTTGCGCGTTTCCAGGTACGGAACGACGGTTTCATCCATTGTTTTCTGATAGGTTTCTTCCCGTAATACAGGTTCATACATAGGCGAGGTTCCTTTCTGCTGGGCCGCCCTGCGAAATTCGGCGGGCGGTATCTGCCGCATCAAACTACTTCTGTTACGATTGTACTATAATTCCCGGAAAAATGGAATAGAAAAGGGGTTCCTTTTTTTGATAGTTTGCGGTATAATGCAAAATTATATAATTGAGGCCGGCTGTTTCGGCCGGACGCGAAGCAGAAAAGAACGACAGGAGCGTGCGAAGCGCGTTTGGCGGGCGGCGTCCGCTCATGGGAATCAGGAGGAAAAGAATGTTAGATCTGAGATTTGTCAGGGAAAACCCTGAGATCGTAAAGCAGAATATCCGGAACAAATTCCAGGACGAAAAGCTTCCGCTGGTAGACGAGGTGATCGAACTGGATGCGAAGAACCGTGCGGCGAAGGCGGAGGGGGACCAGCTCCGGGCGTCCCGCAATAAATTATCCAAACAGATCGGCCAGCTGATGGGCCAGGGCAAAAAAGAGAAAGCGGAGGCGGTGAAGGCCCAGGTGACCGCAAATGCGGCGCGTCTGGCGGAGCTGGAGGCCATGGGCGCGGAACTGGAGGCCAGGATCACGAAGATCATGATGACCATTCCCAATATCATCGATCCCAGCGTGCCCATCGGCAGGGACGACAGCGAGAATGTGGAGCTTCAGCGTTTCGGCGAGCCGGTTGTGCCGGATTTTGAGATCCCGTACCATACGGATATCATGAAGCGGTTTGACGGCATCGACCTGGACGCCGCGGGCAAGGTGGCCGGCAACGGTTTCTATTACCTGATGGGCGATATTGCCCGGCTCCATTCGGCGGTGATCGCCTACGCCAGGGATTTCATGATCGACCGGGGCTTCACCTACTGCGTGCCGCCGTTTATGATCCGCAGCAATGTGGTGACGGGCGTGATGTCCTTCGCGGAGATGGACGCCATGATGTATAAGATCGAGGGCGAGGATCTGTACCTGATCGGCACCAGCGAACATTCGATGATCGGCAAATTCATCGACACGATCACGCCGGAGAGCGAGCTGCCCAAGACCCTGACCAGCTATTCGCCCTGCTTCCGCAAGGAAAAAGGCGCCCACGGCATTGAGGAGCGGGGCGTTTACCGGATCCATCAGTTTGAAAAGCAGGAGATGATCGTGGTCTGCAGGCCGGAGGATTCTTCCATGTGGTACGATAAGCTGTGGCAGAACACCGTGGATCTGTTCCGTTCCCTGGATATCCCGGTTCGGACGCTGGAGTGCTGTTCCGGCGATCTGGCCGATCTGAAGGTGAAATCCTGCGACGTGGAAGCCTGGTCGCCCAGGCAGCAAAAGTATTTTGAGGTCGGTTCCTGCTCGAATCTGGGAGACGCCCAGGCGAGGCGGCTGAAGATCCGCGTGGACGGAGAGAAGGGAAAATATTTCGCCCACACGCTGAACAATACGGTGGTGGCTCCGCCCCGGATGCTGATCGCGTTCCTGGAGAATAATCTGCAGGCGGACGGCAGCGTGCGGATCCCGGAGGTGCTGCGGCCTTATATGGGCGGGAAAACGGCGCTGGTCCCGAAAAACTGAAAGAGCGTGAGAGAACGCGGCGCGGTCTCCCTGCGACAGCGCGGCGCAGAGAAGGGCCGGAATGCAGGGAAGATCCGGAAAACGGATGTGCGGCGGCCGGTTCCCGCAGGCGGAGTTTGAGAAGCAAATGACTGGACAGAATTATGACGGAGGGTTGAGAGTATGAATATTGTATGCCTTGATCTGGAGGGCGTATTGGTGCCGGAGATCTGGATTGCGTTTTCGGAGGCCAGCGGGATCCCGGAGCTTAGGCGGACCACGCGGGACGAGCCGGATTATAATAAACTGATGAACTGGCGGCTGAGCATTTTGAAGGAGCACGGCCTGGGGCTTAAAGAGATCCAGCAGGTGATCGCGGCGATCGATCCGATGCCGGGGGCGAAGGAGTTTTTGGACGAGCTGCGCAGCATGACCCAGGTGATCCTGCTGAGCGATACATTTACCCAGTTCGCGACGCCGCTGATGAAAAAGCTGGGCTGGCCCACGATCTTCTGCAATACGCTGGAGACGGCGGAGAGCGGCGAGGTCACGGGCTTCCGGATGCGGGTGGCCCAGTCAAAGCTGGCGACCGTGAAGGCCCTGCAGTCCATCGGCTACGAGACGATCGCGGCCGGGGACAGCTACAACGACCTGGGGATGATCCGGGCCAGCAAGGCTGGTTTCCTGTTTAAGAGCACGGAAAAGATCATTGCGGACAATCCGGATCTGCCGGCTTTTGAGGAGTTCGGGGATCTGCTGGAGGCGATCAAGGGCGCGCTGGACTGACGGGCGCGGCAGGTCTTTCATTGGGGTCAATCTGAAATTCAATACGGCGGGCAGCGCAGCGCGAAAGATCCGGCGGGACGAAAACGGGCCGTCCGGAGTTTCGGTCTCTTCTGCCCGCCGTTTTTTTGTCCCGGGATCCGGCTTCCGATTTTTGGTAAATCGCGTCTTGTTTTTATGAAAGAACGGGTATATAATGGGTGATTGTATAAGATTTCCCCGGACCGGGGAGGAAAGATAAAACGGAAACGTAGAAGAAAGTGAAGTGACAGTTATGTTCTTGCTGATTTTTGCGGTGTGGCTGATACTGAACGGGAAAGTGACGGCGGAGATCTGCGTCTTTGGCCTGTGTTTGTCGGCGGCACTTTTTTTCTTTATGTGCCGTTTCATGGACTACAGCGTTAAGAAGGAACTGCTGTTTTTTGCCCTTGTGCCGCTTCTGGTTCGGTACCTGTGGGTGCTGGTGCAGGAGATCGTGAAGGCGAATATGGCGGTGCTTTCGATCATTCTGTCGCCTGATACGGAGCCGGAGCCCGCGTTTGTATATTTTGACACGGATTTCCGGACGGAAACGGCCAGGGCCATGCTGGCGGATTCCATTACGCTGACGCCCGGGACCATCACCGTGTCGGTGGAGGGGGATACCTTCTGCGTCCACTGCCTGGATAAGACCCTGGCGGAGGGGCTGAATGATTCGGTATTTGTCAGGCTTTTGGAAGAAATGGAGAGGAAGGAGGCGCGGCTTCGATGATCGGACAGGCCTATCATTACCTGCTTCTGGGCGCCATGATCCTGCTGGGCGTGCTGATCATTGTCAGCATCATCCGTTCCGTGCTGGGGCCGGGAATCTCCGATCGTGTGATCGCGGTCAATATGATCGGCACCATTATCATCATGCTGATCGCCATTTTATCGCTGTATCGGAATGAGAGTTATCTGGTGGACGTGTGCCTGATCTACGCGATGATCAGTTTTCTGAGCGTGGTGGTGCTCTGCAAGGTATATACCGGCGTGTATCTGCAGAGGAAAAACATGAAAGCGAACCTGGAGGCGGTGGAGGATAATCTGCAGCACCAGGAGGAAGAGGTCATTGTGGTGGAAGCAGAGGGGCAGCCGGAGCAGAAGGAAGAGGAGGCGGTCAGATGACGGGCGGCTGGATACGTTTTTTGGCGGCGGCAGGGCTCCTGCTTTTGGGATTGTTCTTTGAGGTACTGGCCGTTTTCGGCGCGAACCGTTTTAAGAAGGCCCTGAACCGGATCCATGCGGCGGCCATGGGAGATACGCTGGGGATCCTGTTCGTTTCTCTGGGACTGATGGTGATGCGCGGCTTTTCCATGGACAGCCTCAAGCTGTTTCTGGTGATCCTGTTTTTCTGGCTGGCGTCGCCGGTGTCGGGCCATATGATCGCCCGGCTGGAGGCTATGACCAATCAGAATCTGGGAGAGATCGCGGTCATCCGGATGGAGAAAGAAGACCGGGAAAAAGCCGCGGGAAGCGGAAGACCCGGCGGCGGGGACGAGAGCCTGCCGGACGCCGCGGAAACAGGTCCGGAAGAGAAGGGAAAGAGCGGTTCCGGCAAAGGCAGAAAGGGGGCTGAAAAATGAAGCTGTTTGAGATTTTGCTGCTGCTGTCGCTGATCGTGTGCGCGATTTCGGTGGCGGTCGTCAGGGATCTGCTGACGTCGATCATTATCTTCATGTCCTACAGCCTGATCATGTGCGTGATCTGGGTGCTTCTGCAGTCGCCGGATCTGGCGATCACGGAGGCGGCGGTAGGGGCCGGCGTAACCAGTATTTTGTTTTTTGTTACATTGAAAAAGATCCGGGCGATCCGAAAGGAGGACCAGGATGAGCAGGCTTAAAGAGAATTATGAAAACAGCCGGTACCGCAGGTTTATGCGGTGGATGAACGGCGAGGTGGATCTCCTGGACGGCGTGACAGACGTGCGGATCCCGGAGGAGACGGAGCCTGCGCCAGCGGGTCATGGAGCGGCGGGGCCGGTTTCTTCGGCAGATAAGCGGCGGGCGGCCCTGGAAGCCCGAAGAAAGGAATCGGAGGAGATTTTCGGACCGGAGATCTGGCCCCAGGCGGCGTCCGGCGAACCGATCTTCGACCGGAGGCTGACCGTGTTCCGCGGTGTTTACAGCGTCATGTCGGTGATTCTGTGCGCGGTCATCATCTGGGTGTTTTTGTGGACGACGGTGCATCTGCCGCCGTTCGGGGGCGCGGACAACCCCGCGAATAACGAGGTCCCCCGGCGGTATATTGAGAGCGGCCTGGCCGAGACCGGCGCGGTCAATTTCGTCACGGGCATGATTCTGGATTACAGGGCGTTCGATACGTTTGGAGAGTCCTGTGTGCTGTTCATCGCTTCCTGCTGCGTGCTGGTGCTTCTGCGTATTGACCCGGTGGATGAACACAGCAGGGCCAGGGTCAGGAAGCAGCAGGAGAATGACCGCGTGTTTGAGCCGAAAAACGATGTGATCCTGCAGAAGGCGGCTTTTATTCTGGTGCCGCTGATCCTGATCTTTGGCATTTATATCGTACTGAACGGACATTTGTCCCCGGGCGGCGGATTTTCCGGCGGCGCGGTCCTGGGCTCCGGGCTGATCCTTTATTTAAATGCGTTCGGATTTCAGAAGACGGAACGGTTTTTCACGGAAAAAGTGTACCGGCGCGTGACGCTCTGCGCCCTGACGTTTTATTGCCTGGCGAAGAGCTATTCGTTCTTTACAGGGGCGAACCATCTGGAGAGCGGGATCCCGCTGGGGACGCCGGGAGCGATCCTAAGCAGCGGCCTGATCCTGCCTCTCAATATCTGCGTGGGCCTGGTGGTCATGTGTACGATGTACGCGTTTTACACGCTGTTTCGGAAGGGAGGCATGTGAGCCATGTCTGCGGATATGCTTCTGAACCTGGAAGAAGAGGTTTCCATGGTGCTGTTCGGAGTAGGCTTCACGATGCTTCTGCTTCACCGGAACCTGATCAAGAAGATCATGGGCATGAATATCATGGATACGGCCATTTACCTGTTTCTGGCGGCCAAAGGCTATATCGAGGGGCGGATGGTGCCGATCCTGACCGACGGCATCCAGGACGCTTCCGCCTATATCAATCCGGTGCCCAGCGGACTGGTGCTGACGGGCATTGTGGTAAGCGTCAGCACGACGGCCCTGATGCTGGCGCTTACGATCCGGCTTTATGAGCGCTACGGCTCTCTGGATCTGGATCAGATCCTGATGCTGGTGAAAAAGGAGGAAGAGCAGCCATGAGCTTCGTGCAGAATTTTCCGTTCTTTTCCATCATCATCGCCATGTTTTCCGGCATTATCTCTTCGGTATTGCCGGGAAAGAAAGCCCGCGCCCTGAGCGTGGCCGCGATCACGGTGACGACGCTTATGTCGGCGGCCGTGCTGGGTTTCTGCATGGGAACGGGAGAGAGCTATACGTATATGATGGGGCATTTTCCCGCGCCCTGGGGCAATGAGATCCGGGCCGGCGTGCTGGAGGGGCTGACGGCGCTTCTTTTCGGGATCGTGATGTTTCTGTCGGTGCTGGGCGGCATGCGCGACGTGGCGGAGGATATCGAGCCCAGCAAGCAGAACCTGTTCTATATCATGATCGACCTGATGCTGAGCTCGCTGCTGGCTCTGATCTATACCAACGACCTGTTTACGGCGTATGTGTTCGTGGAGATCAATACCATCGCCGGCTGCGGCCTGATCATGGTCCGGCAGACCGGCAGAAGCCTGACGGCGGCCATCCGCTATATGGTTATGAGTTCTCTGGGCTCCGGTTTGTTCCTGATCGGGCTGAGTCTTTTGTATGACGTGACCGGCCAGCTTCTGATGAGTCCGGCCAGGACGGCCGTGGAGAAGATCGTGGCGGAAGGAAGCTACCGGATCCCGGTTCTGGTGATCGTGGCGGTGGTCAGCGTGGGCCTGGCGATCAAAAGCGGTTTGTTTCCGTTCCACTCCTGGATCCCGGATACCTACGGCTACGCGACGCCTACGGCCAGCGCCGTGCTTTCGGGTCTGGTGTCGAAAGGATATATTTTCCTGCTGATCAAATTTTTCTACCGGGTCATGGCTCCTTTGAATGTGATCCACAGCCACATCGTCAACGTGCTGTTTATCTTCGGCGTGGCGGGCATGATGATCGGCTCCCTGCGGGCCATCATGCAGACCGACACCCGGAAAATGATCGCCTATTCCTCGGTGGCCCAGATCGGCTATATTTATATGGGAATCGGTTTGGGGACCCAGGCGGGGATGATCGCGGCGATCTTTCATATATTCGCCCATGCGGCGACGAAAGCCCTGCTGTTTATCAGTTCCGTGGGACTTTACAAGGCGTCCGGCGGCAAAACCGATTTCCTGGCCCTGCGCGGCGCCGGTTACCGGAACCGTCTGGCGGGGATCGGTTTTCTGGTCGGCGCCATGTCCATGGTGGGCTTTCCGATGCTGTCCGGTTTTATTTCGAAGCTGCTGTTCGCTACGTCGGCGCTGCAGAGTCCTCATAAAATGCTGATCACTCTGATCGCGCTGGCCGTCAGTACGGTGCTGAACGCAGTATATTTCCTCCGTCTGATGATCGGCCTCTACCGTCCCGCCAGAAGCGGCACCTATGTAGAGCCGAAGGACGCGAAAGCAAGAGCCGAGGCGGGCCGGGAGGCGGCGAATCCCTGGGCGCTGCGGATCTCTATCGTCTGTTTTGTGGCGCTGAATCTGATCCTGGGACTGTTTTCCCAGCCCATTGTCCGTGAGATCACCGAAGGACTGGCGATGTTTGAATAGGAGGAGAGCAAGTATGAAAAGGAGGACGGTTCTATGAAACTGCTTTTGCCGGTTTTCTGGCCCGTCGCGGCGGGCGTCGCGGTATTGACGGTCAAAGGACTGCGGAAAAATGAAAAAGCGCTGGATCTGGGATATGCGGCTGCCTTGGCGCTGGAGGTGCTGCTGGTGTTGTGGGCGGTTTTGAGCGGAGGCAGCGTGACGCTTCTGAGTCTGACGGAGCATATGACGCTGGGGCTGGCCGTGGACGGAGCCGGAAGCCTGTTTGCCCTGCTCACGGCGGCAATGTGGTTCCTGGTGGGGATCTATTCCATCGGCTACATGAAGCATGAGCAGGATGCGCCGCGTTTTTACGGTTTTTATCTGATCGTGGTGGGCGTCCTGACGGGACTGGATTTTGCGTCCGATCTGATCACGCTGTATGTATTCTATGAAATGATGACGCTGACCTCGCTGCCGCTGGTGCTTCACGAGCTGACGAAAGAGGCGGTCCAGGCGGGCCTGAAATATCTGTTTTATTCGGTAGGCGGAGCGTTTCTGGCGCTCTTTGGCATTTTCTATCTGGCAAATGTCTGCGACAGCCTGACCTTTACGGCGGGCGGGCGGATCACGGCGGAGATGGCGGAGCATGCGCCCCTTCTTCTGGCGGCCGTCTGCTGCATGATTATTGGATTCGGCACGAAAGCGGGCATGTTCCCGCTCCACGGCTGGCTGCCAACGGCCCATCCGGTGGCCCCGGCCGCCGCCAGCGCCGTGCTTTCCGGCGTGATCACCAAAGCGGGCGTCATAGCGATCCTGCGGGTGGTCTTTTATCTGGTGGGACCGTCGGTGATCCGCGGAACCTGGGTGCAGAGCGTCTGGATCGTGCTGTCCCTTCTGACCGTTTTCATGGGCTCCATGCTGGCTTACCGGGAGAAGGTCTTTAAAAAGCGGCTGGCGTATTCTACCGTGAGCCAGGCGTCTTACGTGCTGTTCGGACTAAGTACCCTTCATCCCGTTGGGGTGGTCGGGGCTTTGTCCCATGTGGTCTTTCACTCCGTGATCAAGGACTGCCTGTTCATGTTTGCCGGCGCGGTTATCGTTGTGACCGGCTGGAAGAAGGTGGACCAGTTCCGCGGTCTCGGACGGATCATGCCCGTCGCCCTCGGCTGCTATACGGCGGCGGCCCTGGCGCTCATCG
>CANQUA010000080.1 GCA_947626915.1 uncultured Lachnospiraceae bacterium | reverse complement strand
GGTATTATGATGCTCCGAATGAGAACAGGGAAGACCGTAAGGGGCGTTGAGGGTTAAAAAACTCAGGAAGTTAAGGTAAAAAAATCTGTGTAACAAGCTCTCAGAAAAACAAGCAAAAACCTGGAAAAATTAAATCGTTCATAAAAAATTCATATTTATTTAGCACTCATCGCTTGACACTGCTAACAAATAGTGGTATAACATATCATGGAATTGGAAAAAACCATTTTTCATCAAGGAGGAAATAGATATGAAGCTGACACCATTATTTGACAGAGTCGTACTGAAGCAGCTGGTAGCCGAAGAGACCACGAAGTCCGGCATCGTGCTTCCGGGACAGGCGAAAGAGAAACCGCAGCAGGCGGAGGTTGTGGCGGTAGGCCCCGGCGGCGTCGTAGATGGCAAGGAAGTCACCATGCAGGTGAAGGTAGGGGATAAGGTGATCTACTCCAAGTATTCGGGCACGGATGTGGAAGTGGACGACGAAAAATTTGTGGTTGTAAAGCAGAACGATATCCTGGCTGTCATCGAGTAAGCCGGGCACGATTATAGAAGACTGGAGGAATGTAATTATGGCAAAGGAAATTAAGTTTGGCGTAGATGCCAGAAAAGCACTGGAGTCCGGCGTGAATCAGCTGGCGGATACCGTCCGCGTGACCTTAGGTCCCAAAGGACGCAATGTGGTTTTGGATAAATCGTTCGGCTCTCCGCTGATCACCAATGACGGCGTGACGATCGCGAAGGAGATCGAATTGGCGGACGCGTTTGAGAATATGGGCGCTCAGCTGGTGAAAGAGGTCGCTACGAAGACCAACGACGTAGCCGGCGACGGCACCACGACCGCGACGGTTCTGGCGCAGGCGATGATTAACGAGGGCATGAAGAACCTGGCGGCAGGGGCCAACCCCATCGTTCTCCGTAAGGGCATGAAGAAAGCGACGGATGCGGCGGTTGAGGCGATTGCCGAGATGAGCCAGCCGATCAACGGCAAGGATCAGATCGCCAGGGTTGCGGCGATTTCCGCTTCCAGCGACGAAGTGGGCGAGATGGTAGCCGATGCGATGGAGAAGGTTTCCAATGACGGCGTGATTACCATTGAAGAGTCCAAGACCATGAAGACTGAACTGGATCTGGTGGAAGGCATGCAGTTTGATCGCGGTTATGTATCCGCGTATATGTGCACGGATATGGATAAGATGGAAGCTGTCCTTGATAATCCCTATATCCTGATCACGGATAAGAAGATTTCCAATATCCAGGAGATCCTGCCGCTGCTGGAGCAGATCGTACAGTCCGGTTCGAGACTGCTGATCATTGCGGAGGACGTAGAGGGCGAGGCGCTGACCACTCTGATCGTCAACAAGCTGCGCGGCACGTTTAACGTGGTGGCTGTGAAAGCTCCGGGCTATGGCGACAGAAGGAAAGAGATGCTGAAGGATATCGCGATTCTGACCGGCGGCCAGGTGATTTCGGAAGAACTGGGACTGGATCTGAAAGAAGCTACGCTGGCTGATCTGGGCCGCGCGAAATCTGTAAAGGTTCAGAAAGAGAATACCGTGATCGTGGACGGCGAAGGCGACAAAGCGGAGATCGCCTCCAGAGTAGCGCAGATTCGTGCGCAGATCGAGGAGACTACTTCCGATTTCGATCGCGAGAAGCTGCAGGAGAGATTGGCGAAGCTGGCCGGCGGCGTAGCGGTGATCCGCGTGGGCGCTGCCACTGAGACGGAGATGAAAGAAGCCAAGATGCGTATGGAGGATGCTCTGGCGGCTACGAGAGCGGCTGTGGAAGAGGGCATCATCGCAGGCGGCGGTTCCGCATATATTCATGCGATCAAGAAAGTGGAGAAGGTTCTGGATGGAATGGAAGGCGACGAGAAGACCGGCGCGAAGATCATTCTGAAAGCGCTGGAGTCTCCGCTGTATCACATCGTAGCCAATGCCGGCCTGGAGGGTTCCGTCATCGTGAATAAGGTGAAAGAGTCTCCGGTAGGCACAGGGTTCGACGCTTACAAGGAAGAGTATGTGGATATGATCAGCGCAGGTATCCTGGATCCGGCGAAGGTGACCCGCTGCGCGCTGCAGAATGCGACAAGTGTTGCATCCACATTATTGACAACTGAGTCCGTTGTTGCTAATATTAAAGAAGAGACCCCGGCACCTCCGGCAGGCGGCGGCATGGGGATGATGTAAGCGGCAGGCGGAACAGATTGAGGGAGAGCGAACGGAGGGACAGAAGGAAGCTTGGAGGCTTTCGATAGTCTGACCGTTCTTTCCGGGACACAAGAGTTGCGGAGGAGATTGCCATGCTTGCATGTGCGATGTCCTCCGCGTTTTATTTTCAAATCCATTTTAAGAAAGGAAGCGGAGAAGGTTATGAATGATGCTTATGTGGAGTGGCTGGTGAAAAGAAAAACTCCGGCGTGGACGATCCTGGTGAAAGCGCTGCTCATTGTGGTCTGTGTGATCATGTTTTTCCTGGCGGTGACGATACCTTTTGGATTTTTGCTTTTGCTGGCGGCGATGCTGGCGGCTTATTTTGTATTTCCCATGTTCAACGTGGAGTTTGAGTATCTGGTGGTGAACGATCAGCTGAGCGTAGATCGTATCATGGGGCAGAAGCGCCGCAAAAAAGTATGGGAGGCTACTTTGGATCAGATCGAGATTATGGCTCCGCTGGACTCTTATTTATTGAAGGACGCGGAGAAAAAGGATATGAAGGTCCTGGATTTCTCTTCTCATATGCAGGGGGCGAAGGTCTACGGCATCATTGCGCAGACTGCGAGCGGTTCCGCGAAAGTATTGTTTGAGCCCAATGAAAAGATCCTTAAGCATCTGTGGTCAAGGGCACCGCGCAAGGTGGTTCAGTAAAGCTTGACAAGCGCATGAAAGTCCATTATACTATGTGACTAAATACATTTTATTACAGGAGAAAGCGAGGAAGTTTTCATGAGCGCGATTATCGGCGAAGGCATAACGTTTGACGATGTACTGCTGGTTCCGGCCTATTCGGAAGTGATTCCCAATCAGGTGGATTTGACTACGTATCTGACTAAAACGATTAAATTGAACATCCCCCTGATGAGCGCGGGTATGGATACCGTTACGGAACACCGTATGGCGATTGCGATGGCGCGACAGGGCGGCATCGGGATCATCCATAAGAACATGTCCATCGAGGCACAGGCGGAAGAAGTAGATAAGGTGAAGCGCTCGGAAAACGGCGTTATCACGGACCCGTTTTTCCTGACGCCGGAGCATACGCTGAAGGATGCGGACGAGCTTATGGCCAAGTACCGTATTTCCGGCGTGCCCATTGTGACCGAGAACCGGAAGCTGGTGGGGATCATTACCAACCGCGACCTGAAATTCGAGGAGGATTTTACGAAGGAGATCCGCGAGTGCATGACCTCTGAGAACCTGGTGACGGCGAAAGAGGGCATTACGCTGATGGAGGCCAAGAAAATCCTGGCGAAGGCGAGAGTGGAGAAGCTTCCGATTGTAGATGACGATTTTACCCTGAAAGGCCTGATCACGATCAAGGACATCGAAAAGCAGATCAAATATCCCAATTCCGCCAAGGATTCCCAGGGACGCCTGCTGTGCGGCGCGGGCGTGGGCATTACCGCCAATGTACTGGAACGGGTGGAGGCCCTGGTGAAGGCGCATGTGGATGTGGTGGTGCTGGATTCGGCCCACGGACATTCGGCCAATGTGATCCGCTGCGTCCGTATGATCAAGGAGGCCTATCCGGATCTTCCGGTGATCGCCGGCAATGTGGCGACGGGCGAGGGAACCAGAGCGCTGATTGAAGCGGGAACGGATGCGGTAAAAGTGGGGATCGGCCCCGGTTCGATCTGCACGACCCGCGTGGTAGCGGGCATCGGCGTGCCGCAGATCACGGCTGTGATGGATTGCTATCAGGTGGCAAAAGAGTACGGGATTCCGATTATTGCCGACGGCGGCATCAAATATTCCGGCGATATTACGAAGGCCATTGCGGCGGGCGGCAGCGTCTGCATGATGGGCAGCATGTTTGCGGGCTGCGACGAGAGCCCGGGCACATATGAGCTGTATCAGGGCAGGAAATATAAGGTTTACCGCGGGATGGGTTCCATCGCCGCCATGGAAAACGGCAGCAAGGACCGCTATTTCCAGACGGATGCCAAGAAGCTGGTACCGGAGGGAGTCGAGGGCCGCGTGGCCTATAAGGGCTCTGTGGAGGATACCGTGTTCCAGATGCTGGGAGGACTGCGGTCCGGCATGGGTTACTGCGGAGCCAGGGATATCAAAACGCTGCAGGATACGGCCAGATTCATTAAGATTTCGGCGGCTTCCCTGAAAGAGAGCCACCCGCACGACATTCATATTACAAAGGAAGCACCTAATTATTCGGTAGACGAATAGGCCTGCTTTAGTCCGCATCGGGGCTTCGGGAACCGCACGTGACGGAATATGCGGTTTTGGGAGGGTTCCGGCGGTGCGAACGAAGCAAAAGAGGATAGACAGGAAACTTTGAACGACGTATGACGAATGTGGCCGCCCGCGCGGTTCCGGAAGCCATCCTATTTGTATGTTTCTCTTTCCGATCAATTTATTGGCTTGCGAATACGGCGGTATTGCTGCCGGTTCGGTCCCTTTTTAATGGAGAGTGAAATGAAAGAAAAAAGGTTCCGTAAGAAAATAGGATGGTTTCAGTTCGTCTGTTGTCTGTTGGTTATATGGAATCATTCAGGGAATCTGGAGATGCCCGGAGATATAACGGGCGCTGCCGGACTGCCGTGGAGGATCGAGTTTGAGATCGTTCCGGCAGTCATCCGCATCAATATTCCCTGTTTTTTTATGCTCTCCGCCTATCTGTTTTACCGCGGTTTTGATTTACGGCAGCTGAAACCGAAATGGAAACGCCGGGTAAAGAGTCTTCTGATCCCTTATTTGCTCTGGAATTTTCTGTATTATCTGGGATATTTGCTCGGAAGCTGGATCCCCGGACTCTCAAAGATTGTCAACCGGTATCATATGGAGCTGACGGCGCGGGATTTTCTGGAATCCGTACTATATTACAAATCGAATCCGTCGTTCTGGTTCATGTTCCAGCTGCTTCTGCTGACACTTCTGGCGCCGGTGCTGTATCTGGTGCTGGAGAAAGTGTGGAGCGGCGTCCTGTGGCTGGCGATGCTTCTGACCGCGATTTTTACGGGGGAAGCGCTTCCGTTTCTGAATCTGGACGCGCTGTTTTATTACAGCGTTGCGGCGTTCGCGGCTCTCCATGGACAGGAAGCCGCGGAGGCTGTATGGAGCCGGAGAAGATGCCGGACGGGAGTCATTTTCATTGCAGTCGGGGCGGTCTGCAGTTTTCTTTATTACCGGAATGCGGCCGCCATAGAGATCGTGGCCGGACAGAGTCTGATCTCTATGGGTCTTTGGCTGGCTGTGGACGGAAGAAGGCTGCCCCGCCGGCGGCGCTGGATGGGCTGCACCTTTTTCATTTATGCGTTTCATATCGTGCCGGTGCGCCTGATCAATAAGCTGGCGATGGCCTGGATACCGGAGCGGACGGCGCTTCTGCTTATGATTTACGCGGTAATGCCGGCGCTGGCGGTTTTTGCATGCTGGCAGACGGCGAGGCGCATGAAAAGATGGGTTCCGGGTCTGTGGGCTGTGCTGACCGGGGGCAGGTAAAACGCCGCCCGGTTAGTTTTCTTTTTGCTGTGTGCTTTCATGGGGCAGCCGGCCGCGCAGAAACCGTTTTTTCAGTTCTGAGAACCGGAACGGGATCAAAGGATAGATATAACTCTTACCGGCCAGAGTCCTGTTGAAGGCAACGGCGCAGGCGGAGAGCAGGACGCCGGCAGCATAACCCCAGACGTCAAAGAATGCCGTCAGGATCAACAGGATCACACGCATGAATTTCAGGGCGTAACCCAGTTCAAAACTGGCCTGGGAATAGGTGGCAATGGTCACGAAAGCCATATAAAGCATGGTTTCGCTGGAGAACCATCCGGAGCTGACCGCGTATTCGCCCAGTACGATACCGGCGATGACGCTTAAAGGCGTTGTAAGCATGGTCGGCGTGTTGATGGCGGCCAGCCGCAGTCCGTCGATGGCGAATTCCAGGATCAGGAGCTGCATGATCAGCGGCACGTAGGGGGCCTCTGCCAGCTGGATGAATCGCAGCCACGGCGGCAGGATTTGCGGATTTTGCAGCAGCAGCAGCCAGGTAGGGGTCAGCATCAGCGCCAGGAGCGAGGTCGTCATACGGGACAGACGCAGATAGGTGCCGGTCACAGGCGGGAAATAATAGTCGTCGGCTTCTTCGATGATATCAAATACCGACGAGGGGAGGATCATGGCGGCCGGAGAATTGTCTACCAGGATCACTACGCTTCCCTCCAGGATCGACGCGGCCGCGGTATCGGGTCTTTCTGAAAATTTAAACTTGGGAAATGGATTGTACCATTTGTTGGGGTAGAGGCACTCGGCCAGACTTTCCTGGTTCATGGTCAAAGCGTCCACCCGGATGGCACGGATCCGATTCCTGATCAGGTCCAGCATGTCCGTATCTACCCGGCCTTTCATATAACAGACGGCGATGTCTGTGTGGGAACTTTCGCCGACGCTGAAAATTTCCATGGTCAGTTTAGGGTCGCGGATACGGCGGCGGATCAGTGCCGTGTTGAAGATCAGCGTCTCCACAAAACCGTCTCTGGAGCCGCGCATGACCTTGTCTTTTTCAGGTTCCGACACGCCGCGGGCCGGATAAGTGCGGCAGTCGACGGTCAGGCAGGAGGAATATCCGTCAATAAAAAAACAGGAAACGCCCATCAGTAGCTGGGTGATTACGTCGTCTGCCTGGTCCAGCAGGCCGATTTCCCCGTAGGGGATAAATTGTTTGGAGAATGTGTGGGCGTCCTCCGGCATATCCTCCGGTTTGATGCTTTCCCAGATCTGCAGAAGCTTCAGCAGAACGTCGTCTTTGGTAAAGCCGTCTATAAAATAAAGGCAGGCCCGGCGTCCGCCGATGGTCAGCACGCGGTATACCACGTCAAAATTTGTTTCCACATCCAGTTTCTGATTAAAAAACCGGATATTCTCTTCCACTTTGGCTGAAAAGCTCATATTGATTCTCCTTTACGGCAGATGTCGGTTCAGGGAAAGTATGCGCAGAAACAGGAATGTTATTCCGGAAATTCCGGCAGCGGGCAGATTTCAGCGCGGGGACGGATTGTCAGCAGAAACAAATACAATTGGAAATATTTTGGGAAATTATTTAAAAGCACAAAAATCGTCACGAATATACGCTCGATGCGAATAATTTGTGTAGAAACTTACCAAAATTTCTTGACAATTTTGCGTTTTTATGGTATAGTATGCTATGTGAGAAGCACAATGGGGTGCCTTGCAAATGCATTTTGGTAGGGGTTACCAAGATTGCGGCTTTATGATGTGACGGTAATAGAACGTGACGAGAGGAAACTGTTTTCTGTTGGGGGAAAGCAGTTTCTTCTCGTTTTGGGCTTTCATAGGAACCGGACACGTGAAGAACGGTTCGGGTTATCCTGCGCTGCGGAAAACCGGTCAAAGGAAAGTGAAAAGCTGCCAGAAAAAAGGGAGGAGCCGGCAATCCTTTCGAACTGCCGGCAGATTATGAAAAAAATTTATCTAAATGTCAGTTTTGTGAAGCTCTTTTGCTTACTGACTTTAGTATAGACGGTAAATATGAAAAGAATTTGGCAATCTTGTAAAAATTTTTTAAACAATTTATGAACGCGAATAATTTGCCAGGAGCGTCTGCTTCAGATCCCACAGCGGCATGGACAGATCGACATGGATGCGGTGCGGGAATTTGAAACGCAGAGATTCCTCCCACAGCGTATCCAGTTCCTTTTTGCAGTAGTCGCGGATCTCCATGACCTTTGGCGAGCTGTAAACACATTCTCCTTTCAGGAATACCGGTACCATCAGCTCCCTTATGGTATAGCTTCCGGGCTCCAGCCGTGTTCGTTTCCAGGTCTCGATGGAATCGAACAGCAGCAGCGAATCGTTTTCGTCGTATGTTTCACCTACGAGACAGATCAGGTCGGCGACGATTTTTCCTGTCGATTTATCGTAGATGCGTAGGATGGTTTTGTTCCCCGGATTCGTGATCTTTTCTGTGTTTTCTGACAGCTTAATCTTTGAAACAAATTCATCCTTTTCCGCATCCCAGATGGCAGCCAGCTTGTAGACGCCGCCGAAAGAGGGACAATCCTTGGAAGTGATCAGGTTGGTACCGACGCCCCAGGAGGTAATGGCGGCTCCCTGAAGCTTCAGACTGTCGATCAGGTATTCGTCCAGATCGTTGGAGGCGGAGATAACAGCGTCCGGGAAGCCGGCCGCGTCCAGCATTTTCCGGGCCTTTTTGGACAGATAGGCCAGATCGCCGCTGTCCAGGCGGATGCCGTAAAACGTCAGGGGAATACCGGCATTGCGCATCTCTGTAAAAACCTGGATCGCATGGGGAATGCCGGATTTCAGTGTGTCGTAGGTGTCCACCAGCAGGATACAGGCGGTCGGATAAAGTTTGGCATAGATGCGGAAGGCCGTCAGCTCGTCGGGAAAGCTCATGACCCAGCTGTGAGCATGCGTACCGCGCACCGGCACGTCGAACATCTGGCCGGCCAGCACATTGGAGGTGGCGACGCAGCCCGCGATCATGGCAGCCCTGGCTCCGTAAATGCCGGCGTCCGGTCCCTGGGCCCTGCGCAGTCCGAATTCCATAACCCCGTCCCCCTGGGCGGCGTGGACGACGCGGGAGGCTTTGGTGGCGATCAGGCTCTGGTGGTTGATGATATTTAAAAGAGCCGTTTCGACAAACTGCGCTTCCAGGATGGGGGCAATGACTTTTATAATTGGTTCCTTCGGGAACATGACGCTGCCTTCCGGGATCGCGTAGATATCCCCGGTAAACCGGAACTGCGTCAGGTATTCCAGAAAATCTTCCTCGAAAAGATTCAGGGAACGCAGATATTCGATGTCTTCCGGATCAAAATGCAGATTTTTTATATATTCAATGACCTGTTCCAGTCCGGCGCAGATGGCATAGCTGCCGCCGCCGGGGTTGCTGCGGTAGAACGCGTCGAAGATGACGGTTTCATTCCGCTCCATTTCTTTAAAATATCCCTGCATCATGGTAAGCTCATAGAGATCCGTGAGCAGGGTCAAATTGCGTTCAGACATAAAAGTCCCTCCTTTGTTCGGTTCATAGAAAAACCGCGCAGCGCATACGGGGTACGGATGCTCCTGGCCGCGTAAATATAAATTTTAGAGTTAGTATAGCACAATTTTCGGAGTAAGCATAGGGTAATTTGGGAAAATGCGGTTTGTGCGGGAGCTGACGGGATGACGGGAATTTGCCGGTCCATGCGGACAGGAGAGGGAAAATGTGTGTCGGGAAATGGAAAAAACTTGACAGAAGGTTCCGGGGGGGTAAGATAAACTATACCGTGAGAATTTACGGGAAACGGTATGAAAAAACAGGAGCATTAAAAAATAAGGAGGATGATGGAATGAGACGGATCAAGGTAGTAGCGGCTGCAGCGATGACTGCGTGTCTGGCGGTGGGGAGCGTATCGATGTCCTGGGCGTGGCAGGGCAGCGGCGTGAAAAATGGAGAAAAGACGCCGCTTGATACAAGTACGATTACGGTGTATGATGCGTATGCGTTTGCGCACAAAAATCGCCCTTTGAAAGAAGAAACGGAATACTGCCAGTTATGGAATTTTAAGACGGACGAGACGTTGCTGATTGAACCGGACGCAGAAGGCGGCTCTTATTATTTGGCGGGATATCTGGTAAATAAGGACAGGTCGATTTCTTTGAACGGGGATGCAGATTTCGGAGATCCCATAATCTGGGTCCCTATGGGAGACTTTATCCGGGAACCTGCTTATTTTGATCTTTGCCGGATGGCGGAAACGGCCGTTGCAGACGTCGCGGAATGGGGAGATCAGGTAGAGGATTACCGTTTCCGGGTCTGGTGCCAAACGGGCGGCGGCGAGTGGCAGGCTATGAATTGCTTCATTTATATCGGAGATGCTGCCGGTTCCGCCGGAGGCGACTGGTATAAAGAAGGGGAGAAATGGAAAATTTATTATCCGGACGGCGAATGTCTGACGAGTTCCTGGTATCTGGATCCGGCCTCCGGTTTGTGGTATTATCTTGACGAGAACGGTTATATGCTTCACGACACCTGGTTTGTGGACCGGAGCAGAAACAGTCCCGCGTCGTATAACGTCGTCTATCTGCTGTCAGACGGCCATATGGCGGTAAACCAGTGGGTGCACGATCCGGTTTCCGGTCTGTGGGGTTATGTAGGAGAAGAGGGCGCTCTGGAAATCGGCGAAGTGAAAGACAGCAGCATGTGGTCTCTTGCGGTCGATTCTTCTCTCTGCGCGGGAATGCAGGCTCCGCTGAAGAATGCCTGGTATGAGGATACGAGCTGCAAGTCTTTTGCTCATGGAAACAAGTACGTGAGCCAGTATTCGACCTGGTACTATTTTGATGCGAACGGAAAAATGCTGAAGAATACATGGTTCCAGTCCCCGGGGTCCGGTCTGTGGTATTATTTCGGGTCTGAGGGTGAAATGTATGCGGATTGCGACACCCCGGACGGATTTACAGTCAACGCCGACGGAGTGTGGGTGCAGTAAGCGCAGCTCCGGGCGGAGGTGCAGGGAGCGATTGAGACGTGCTTGACGTTTCACGCCGGTTTGTGTCCGGGATAGAATTTAATTAAAACAGGGCTGCTGCAAGGCGCGTTAAATCCGGCGGTCCTGCGCGGTTCTTGCAAAAGATGGAGGATGTTTGTAAAACTGCGCAGGCGCTTGAGGGAAAATGGATGCCTACGGCGGCCTTTTTATGATTTGGCCGGATAAGATAGAAGACGATATGGTTCACAGAATTTTCACAATTTTTTGGCACTCATCTCTTGACTCTGCTAACAACATGTGTTATAGTACATTTAGAACAAAGAAAGAGTTCTTTGTCAGGAAAGATAAGTCAAATGATCATAGAAAAGGAGCGATGAGTTATGTTAGTACCGAGTATTTTTGGAGACAGTGTATTAAACGATTGGCTGGATGATTTCCCGTTCCGCGGCCATATGCCGGAGATGCAGGTGAATCAGCTGATGAAGACAGATATCCGGGAACATGAGAAAGGTTATGAGCTGGATATTGATCTTCCTGGTTTTAAGAAAGAGGACATCAAGGCAGTGCTGAAAGACGGGTATCTGACCATTGAAGCGCATACGAATCAGAACCAGGATAACAAAGAAGGGAAATATATCCGCAGGGAGCGTTACGTCGGTTCCTGCAGCAGAAGCTTTTATGTAGGCGAGGATATGACGGAAGAGGATATCCGGGCGAAGTTTGAGGACGGTATCCTGAAGCTGTCGATTCCGAAGAAAGAGATCCAGCCGAAAGTGGAGCAGAAGAAATATATATCCATCGAGGGATAATCCTTCTTATATATGCGGCGGTCGGAGCGCTCCGGATGTGCGGCACAGAAAAACCGCGGGCAGTGAAGAACTGTTCCGCGGTTTTTCTGGTATCAGGTGGGAAAATGGGGGCAGAATGTTTTTTATCCAAATGTGTGCTTGATCTCATCACGCTCGCTTTGGGTTTCTACCCAATTTTCCATATAACCGCAATCACAGCAGACATAGCGGGCAACCGGAATCCTTTTGACCCATGCAACTTTAGTAATAGCGATGCTATTTGCCAGATAACGATGCGCATCATCCGGCACACGCGCAATATTATTAGAACCACATTTAGGGCAGCGTTTCGTATTTTTCATGGTATCAGATCCTCCTTGCGATCAGCGATAAACTAAAACATTCAACGAAAACAATACAGAGTAAAATCCATATGCTCACAGGCTGCATACCGATCAATACGGCAGTCAGCAGCATGATGAGCGGCACAATATATTTGCGGGGGTGGTGCCATAGATCACTTTCTATTTTCCAG
>CANQUA010000079.1 GCA_947626915.1 uncultured Lachnospiraceae bacterium | reverse complement strand
CCCCCGTCCGGTTCCGCTTCCCCCGGTCCAATCCCGTTCCATTCCATCCCGCCCCCGTCCGGTTCCGCTTCCCCCGGCTCCGTCCGCGCCGCGTCCATTTCGCGCAGCCTTCCCAGACAGCCGTCCATTCGCTCCAGCACCAGCAGCTGCGTCTGCCGCAGACTCATGTACCGGAAATAGTACCGCACGTCCGCCAGCAAATGATTTTCCATATTCTCATAAGCCTGCTTCTGCCCCTGCTCCAGCAGCTGCCGCAGGCTCTCCAGCTCTCCGGGGCGGTTTCCCTCGTCCCCGTCCGCGCCGGGATTCTCCAGCCGTTTTGCCATCTGCCGCAGAAGCATCCGCATCCGCTCCTCGATCTCTGCCTGCAGCCCGCGAATTTTCTCCGTCTGTCTCGGCATATAGAGATTCAGCAGAACCCCGACGCCGGCCCCGACAATCAGAAGCAAAAATTCATTGAGAATCTGCTCCGGCCCCATGGCCCTCTGCCCCAGAAAATGGCACATCAGCACCGTATTGGCAGAGAGCCCCGCCGAAAGTCCGAACATCATACAGACCGGCGAAAACACGAAAAGGAACGCTCCCAGCGCCCAGGGAGTATATCCCAGTATACGCGTGCTGGCGGCAAACAAAAACAGGGCCGCCCAAAAAGAAACCAGCCGCCGCGCTACGATGCGGATGGTCTCCTTTTTCGTGTCCTGTATGCTCAGCAGCGTAATGATCCCGGCCGACGTGGCAAAATTCAGTCCGATCGCCTCCGCCAGCATCACGGAAATGACGACGCCGGCCGCGATTTTACATATCTTCCCGTAATTCAGTCTCTGCCGCAAACGTTCTCTCCCATCCCCGGCCGTTCCCCAAACGCTGTCCGACTCTCAGACGCGGAGGCTTGCCGGTTCCGTCCCGGCCGCACCGTTTCCGCGCAGTCTGCCCTTATTTATGATACGGCGTGCCCGCCAATATCTGGTAGCTGCGGTAGATCTGCTCCAGCAGGATCACCCGCATCAGCTGATGAGGGAACGTCATGGGAGAGAAACTGAGCAGAAAATCCGCCCGCGTCAGCACCTCTTCCGAAAGCCCCAGGGAACCGCCGATAATAAATATGATCTGACTGCGCCCGTCCACGCCCAGCCGCCCGATCCGGGACGCCAGCTCTTCCGAACTCAGCATCTTCCCCTCGATCGCCAGCGCGATAACGTAAGCGCCCTCTTTCACATGGGCCAGGATCCGTTCTCCCTCCCTGGCCTTTATCTGCCGCACCTGTGCCGGACTGGCTCCTTCCGGCGTTTTCTCATCCGCCACCTGCAGGATCTCCAGCTTGCAAAAACGGCTCAGGCGTTTCGTATATTCTCCTATGGCTTCCTCCAGATACCGCTCCTTGATCTTGCCCACGGTAATCAATGTGATCTTCAACTGTGCGCTCCCGTCTCAGCCCTGCGCCCGGAAATA
Organism: uncultured Lachnospiraceae bacterium; assembly: GCA_947626915.1. Classification (GTDB taxonomy): domain Bacteria; phylum Bacillota; class Clostridia; order Lachnospirales; family Lachnospiraceae; genus UBA3402. Next base: position 10,868 of record CANQUA010000079.1, on the reverse strand, counting down.
ATATCCGACGCCCCATTTGGTGTGCACGAACTGGGGCGCGCTGGGGCTGGGCTCGATCTTCTCCCGCAGGCGGCGCACATGCACGTCCACGGTCCGCACGTCCCCGGAATCCATGGCCTTATTGCCCCACACGTAGCCCAGCAGAGACTCACGGCTGTAGACCTTGTTCGGATTGCAGGCCAGAAGTTCCAAGAGATCGAACTCCTTGGCCGTCAGATTGATCTCCTTCTCCCCCACGAACACACGGCGGCTGTCCCGGTCCAGGGTCAGGGTCCCGGCAACAATCACCCGGCGCTCCGGTTCCTTCGCCTTGCGGGACTTCCTGGCGTCACGGCGGAGAATGGCTTTGATCCTGGCCTTCACTTCCAGAATATTAAAGGGCTTGGTCACATAATCGTCGGCGCCGTACTCCAGGCCCAGGATCTTATCCATATCGTTTCCCTTGGCCGTCAGCATAATGATCGGCACGTCGGAAAATTCCCGGATGCTCTGGCAGACCGTATAGCCGTCCGCCTTGGGAAGCATCACATCCAGCAGGACAATATCGTAATGATTGTCCCTGACTTTATTGACCGCTTCCTCTCCGTCATATGCGCAATCCACTTCCATACCGTCCTGTTCCAGGCTGAAGCGGATCCCCTTCACAATTAATTTTTCATCGTCCACAACCAGAACCTTTGCCATCTCACACCTCTTTCTGCCAATCAGTTCCTGTAAGCTATCAAACGGTCACACCGTAATATCGTCTCTCATTTTTTCAAAAGCGGCTTCCTTGATTCCGGGTACCAGCATAATGTCCTCGATCTTCTCGAAAGGTCCGTGTTCCTGCCGGTAACGGAGTATCGCGTCTGCTTTCGCCTCGCCGATCCCCGGCAAAGTCATCAGCGCCGCTTTGTCCGCCGTATTCAGGTTTACCTTCCCGCCGGAAGCGTCCCGGGAATCAGCGCTCATCCCCGCAGCCGCCGGAGCCGTTTCCTCATAGACCCCTGCCGAAAAATCAGCCTGCGAACCTGCTTCCTGCGCTTCCGCCTCACTCACGGAGGGCACAACAATTTTCATGCCGTCCGAAATCTCCTGCGCCAGATTCAGATAGGAAACGGCAGCTTCTTCCGTGAAACCGCCCGCCATTTCCAGCACCTGGAAGATCCGGCTGCCTTCCGCCAGCTCATAAACCCCCGGTCTGCACACTTCTCCGCAAATATGTACGTAACAGACCGGGGCCGGACTTTCTGTTTGATCCGTCCCGGAAATACTGCCGGGGCCGGTCTCCGTCTCTCCCCCGCCTCCATCCGAAGCTTCCGGGGCGCCGGACGGTTCCGGCCCCAAAGAAACGTCCGCTCCTGCCGGAAGATATTCCCCCGAACCGGCCGCCGTCTCCGCCAGCAGCAGGGTCTCTCCCGCCTCCGAAGAGCCGAAATTTCCGCCGCAGCTATAACACAGGCCTGCCGCCAATACGCACAGGCAGACCGCGCACCATTTCAAATACTGCTTTTTCATGATACTCCTCCTTTCAAAAGGGGAGCATCATCCCTCGTTCAATCTTATTCTACCTAAAGAAACCGTCAAATACAAGCAATATTTATCTTAAAAATATCTTAATACCGAAAAATCACGATCCCGGCGATGGCGATCGCGGCCCCGATCACTTTCTTCCACTCGAACCCCGCCTTTTCCACTCCGAACAGCCCGAACACCTCGATGGCGTAGGCCACAATGATCTGCGCCACAACGATCAGCAGCGCGGAACGGGCCGGTCCCAGACTGCCGACGCTCCTGATCACGGTATAGGTGATCATCGCCCCGATCACGCCGCCGGTCAGCATGTACCAGGGCTGTACCTGCCAAAGCCCCGACACCTGCTGCCTGCCCGTAAACAGCCACATTGCCAGACAGGCCGCGAACGCGGTCAGCTGCACCCACCCTGACGAGACCCAGATGCTGGTCTGCTCCGTCACCTGCGTATTAAACACTCCCTGTATGCTCATCAGCGCGCCGGACAAAAGCGCGATCAGGATTCCCCACATCGTCTCTTCCTCCGTTTTCTCCCGCTGCCGGACCGCAGCCGTTCTGACAGGTCCGAATGCCTGAGCCGGGGCCGACGCCGTTTTTCGGGGCCGCACACGCAGGCCGACGCGGGTTTTCAGGAATAGGTTGACCCGCGGCGGGGAGATTTATGCAGAAAGACGGGGATTTTTCATGACGGCGGAGGCGAGAGCAGAATTAGCGGAGGCGCGGCAGAAACTGGCGGCCGCGGAACAAAAAGCGGAAACTGAAAAACAAAAAGCCGAAACCGAAAAGCGTATGCGGAAAGAAACAAGCCAGGCGCTGAAGAAAACAGCAGGTACGCTCACCCACGTTTTGGAGCAGCTGGTCGCCGTCTGCCGGAGCGAACGATTATCCCGGGAAGAAACGATTAAGTGTCTGCAAAAACGGTACGGTCTTGACACAGGAGACGCCGTTTTTGCGGTGGAACAATTTTGGAAAAAGGAATAAAAAATAACGCATAACGAAAAAGAGAGCGGAAAGACCGGCCGTTTCAAAACGGTTCATGTGGCAGATATCGGTCCCCAAAGACACTCTATTACATCCATTCAGCGAAAAAGGGGCTGTCGCAAAATATGGTTCGTGTAGAAATAGGCCATATAAAAAGTTAAAAATAGCGGGAGAAAACAGGAATTATTCGTGCTTTCTCCCGCTAAATATTAGGCGTTTTTTTGCATCATTCTATTTTGCGATACCCCTTTCCCGCTGAAATACAATCTTTTCAAATAACGGATACAAAACTCTCACGCAGAATCCAGGCGGCTGCTCTGCCGAAAAACTCCAAACCGCCTTCACCACAACATCCCGCTATACCAAATCATTCACACAAACCGCCCCGTACGGCCGGATGCTCATGCGGTAGGCGCTGCCCTCGCCCAATGCCCCGTCGATCATCGCCACGTACTCGTCCACGTCCTGGTCCGGCAGCATCGCCATGATCACGCCTGCGAAGCCGCCGCCGTGGACGCGGCAGGCGCCCCGCTGCTTCTTCGCGATGAAAAGCTCCGTCAGCGCCAGGGCTACCGTGATCCCCTGCTCCTGGACCGCGCTGTCCGTGTAGCAGTTCTGCAGCCATTTCCAGGAGGAATTGCCGGACGCCGTGATATTCTGCAGAAACGTCCCGAAATCTCCGGCTTTCAGGGCCGCTACCTCCGCCTCCACGCGCTTATTCTCCTCGAAGAAATGAAGCGCGCGCAGCACGGAACGGTCGCCCGCATAGGCCCGGACCGCCGCCAGGTTCGCGATCACATCCTCTTCCGCGATCTCCGCGCAGACCTCTTTTCCGAAAAACTCCGCCACTTTCTTCATCTCGTTGGGCACGGAGGAATAATCGGCGCTCAGATCGGCGTGGCCCTTGCCGGTATTGACAATGATCAGGCTGTGCTTCCGGGAAGCGAAATCGAAGTCGATCTTCTCCACTTTCGGCGCCTGGGGCTCGTAAAAATCGATCGTGATCAAGCCGCCCACCGCGCAGGCCATCTGGTCCAGCAGGCCCGACGCCTTGTCCCAGTAGACGTTCTCCGAATACTTCCCGATATGGGCGTATGCGACGGTACTCATGCGGCCCTCGTTAAAAAACGTGTTCAGCATCGAGCAGAGCAGCATCTCGAACGCCGCGGAGGAACTGACCCCGGCGGAGCTGATCACGCTGCTGGTGATCACGGCGTCGAAACCGCCCACCTCGTATCCGGAATCCACAAAGCCTTTCAGCAGGCCTTTCACCAGGTCCTCGGTGCCCGCTTTCGCCGGGCTGGGCTCCAGATCGTTTAAGTCGATCGTAAATTCCTGATCGAACGTCTGGCTGACGATATTGACCTTGTCCGTGCGGTTCGCCGCCGCCACGCCGACGCAGTCCAGATCGATGCTGCCGGCCAGAACCTTGCCGTGATTGTGGTCCGTATGGTTGCCGCTGATCTCCGTGCGGCCGGGCGAACTAAACAGAAGCACGTCCCCATCGCCGAATTTCTCCTCAAAATCCTGCGCCAGCTTCCGGTAACGGGCCGTCTGCTCCGCCACCGCCGCCGCGCCGTACAGCTGCTCAAACAATTCCTGCATGGGCTGAGATCCGATCAGCTCCAATGTCTCTTTTATCTTCATATCTCGCCGTTCCTTTCTGTGAACCGCCTTCCCCGCGCATCAGAAAAGGCAGCCTCTGTGTGATGACTGCCTTTAGTATAGCAAATTATTTTCCAATCGTCTATGCGCCGGTGAAAATTTCTTGGGGTCAGTTCTCTGTTCTATCTTCTGTCAATGCTTCGTAATCCGTGCCGCCTACGGGGATCCGGTACATCTGATTACGGCTTCCTTTGCGATAGAATGCCCAATCTCCGACGACACTCACCCGAACGTCGCGTGCACGTTCATTCCGATCCAGCATATACGGCCCGTCCGCAACAAGCGGGAACAGCGCCTCGTCGCCCTCCCGGAAATAGAGCCAGCGGTCAATTACCGTTTCGTCCCCGGACTCATACTTATACTCCGTCATTTCCCCTGTGCTGATGTTGATCTTCCGGAGACACTTTTCAGTATGACTGTCCGAAATATGGATATCCGTTCCGTCTGTCCACCAGAAAAAAGGATATCCTATTCCAGTATATTCCACCGCGCACAAACGTTCCGGATTGCTCCCATCCAGATTTGCCCGATAGAACGCGTAACATTTTTCGTCCGCTACTTCGCAATCATAATAAAGATAATCATCCACTATGCAATAGTTATTGGTTCCACGGTAAAGCACGCTAATCACTTTGCTTGCGTCGGAACCGTCTGTTTTTACTCTATATATCCCAAAGTCGTACAATCCTGTTTCTTCGTTCTTTTCATAATCAGTATAATAGACCCAGCCGTCATGCACCAGCAAGGGAGTCCCGACACCCGCATACATGCTTTCCACCAGCTGTGTACGATCACTTCCATCCGCCCTCATTTTATACAGATAGGGCTCAGCCCTAAAATACACCCAGCCGTCTTCTACGGTAATATAAGAAATTTCGCGATACCCGTAGGAAAAAAGCTCCTGCTCATCGCTTCCGTCCGGCCGCATCCGGTTAAGCGAATATCTGTCCTCATCGCCCGACCGATAATAGATCCAGCCGTCTCCGGCCGCCGCATAACCATACAGCCATTTGTTCATCGGCGACTCAAACAGTTCCGGCCATTCTTCCTCCGCCTCCGTGGTCTCTTTTTCTGCCTCTGTCTCTTTTTCCTTGCCTTTCGCCTTTTCCGCGGCCGTCTCCTTGGCTTTCCCCGCGGGGCTGCCTGTCACGGCTGCGGCGCTGCTCTCCCCGGAGACGTTCTTCTCCCCGGACGCGGCTTCCTTTTCCCCGGAACACGCACAGAGACTCAGGGCCAGAAGCCCCGCCGCCAGCGCTGCGCCGGCTCGTATCCATTTTCTTTTCATTTTGTTTCCTCCTCGTATAACATGTTTTTATAAAGTTTTCCAATTTTGCTTCTCTGCGAAATCTTCTGTCAGCAAAGAAAATATTAATATTTTTAAAACCAATGCGTAATTCATAAATGATTGCTGATTACTCTTTCACTCCAGCTTCACGGCATCGCCCGCATCCGTGCTGCCTACGGGGATCCGGTACATCTGGTTTCCCTGATCGGGATCCAGATAGAACCCCCAATCGCCGACGACGCTCAGCATACAATGCCCCCTGCCATGATGGAACACGTCCATATCGGTCGAATAATAGTCCGGCCAGACCGGATACAGCCCTTCTTCTCCCACTTTAAAATAGATCCAGCCGTCGGTCACCAGCTTCTCATTGCTCTCATCGTATTCATAATCCGTCACTTCCAGCGTGCTGATCTCTATCTTCCGCCTGCAATTCCAGCAGGAATTATAATTGGAAATATAGATATACCCCCCGTCTACCCACCAGGTATCGTAGTTTTCAACAGTCTTGCCCATACTCCTGGGGTTGCTCCCGTCCAGCTGCGCCTGGAAGATCTCATAAACGTTCTCGTCTTTTACATAATGCGCATAATAAAGAAGATCATCCGCAATACAATAACCGCCTGAACCGCCTGAGACGACCTTGCTTACCTCGGAACCGTCCGTTTTCATCCGCATCAGCCAGCTTTGAAAACCGTTCAGTTCTTCTGCATATTCGTCATCTTTAAAATAAACCCAGCCGTCATGCACCAGGATCGGCCCTCCTGCGCCGTCCAGCAGGCAGGTATAGCCGGTTCCATCCGTCTTCATTTTGCATATCTGCGCGTCGTTGGGCGCACAGTAGACCCAATCGCCCTCCACCGTGATATAGAAAGGCCGGTCGCCTCCATAAATCATCTGCGCATCGCTTCCGTCCGGCCGCATCCGGTAGATATAACCTACGTCCGAGTTCCCCGCCCGGTAATAGATCCATCCGTTACTGGCTGTCGCGTAGTTTTTCACGCTCTGGTTCAATGGCGATACAAATATTTCCGGCCATTCTTCCTCCGCCTCCGTGGTCTCTTCTTTCGTCTCTGTCTCTTTTTCCACGTCTTTCGCCTTTTCCGCGGCCGTCTCCTTTTCCTTTCCCGCGGGGCTGCCCGTCACGGCTGCGGCGCTGCTCTCCCCGGAGGCGTTCTTCTCTCCGGACGCGGCTTCCTTTTCCCCGGAACACGCACAGAGACTCAGGGCCAGAAGCCCCGCCGCCAGCGCTGCGCCGGCTTGTACTAATTTTCTTTTCATATTGCTTCCTCCTTGTATAATAGGTTTTTATAAAGCCCCCTTATTATACTTCTCCGGGGAATCCCCCGTCAACAAAGTGAACTTTAACATTTTTAAAACAAACGCGAAATTCGCGAATTTATTTTAAATTTACTGCAAATAAAAACAGATACCCTGTCCGTCAAGACAGAATATCTGCTCTATGAAATCGCTTCAACCGGCTTCGTTCCCACGGCCCGGGCCGCCGGTCAAGCCGAACCGTCTATTTTCTCATCAGCCGCTTACCGATTTTTTCATACCCGTCCGCCATATACCCGCATATCAGTTCTCCCTCATGCTCATTGTAGACACTGAACGTAGGCTGCTCGGACTCCTGTTTCTCCATGTCCCGGTAATGCCGCGCCTGCTCCGCTATGTAACGGGGATAATCCTCCAGGGCTTCCTGCCCCTCCAGCCTGCGCAGTTCCTCCCGGTAGACCTGTTTTTCATATTCCCCATAACCCAGATAGCCGTATTCTCCGTCCGGGCCGGTCTGCCGCTCCGCTTCGTCCAGAAGCGCCTGAATGATTTCCCTGTATTCGTCCCGATGTTCCATAAAATCTCCCGCCGTCCGCCCCGCGGGCGGTACTTTATGATTCTGCCGCTCGATCTTTTCACCGCCGCTGCCAGGCTCCGGCCGCCGGCCGACATACAACCGCTTCCGGTGCGGCCGCCGCTCAGATCGCCAGGATGATCCCGCCGTCGCTGGCGTACACTGTCGCCACGCCGGCTGTCTCCGTGATCAGCACGTCCCTGAAATCCACGAGCCGCAGAAGCTCCTCTTTCACCAGTTCGGCCCGCTCCCGGTTGTTGCAGTGGGCGATCACCGGGATCCTCTCCTCCGGATGGTCCGCCCGCTCGACCGCGGCGGCGCACATCTTGATCAGCGCCTTATTGATGCCGCGGGCCTGATCCAGCTTGATGATCACGCCTTTCTCGGCGCTCATCACCGGTTTGATGTTCAGGGCCGTGGCGATGAACGCGGAAAGCCCGGTCAGGCGTCCGTTCTTCTTCAATGCGTCCAGGCTCTCCAGCACGAAATACGTGCGCATTTTCTCCGTCTTAAAGGCTTCGATTTTCTCCACGATCTCCTCAAAGGCCATCCCTGCCTCGCAGTACTCCTGGATCATCATCGCCAGCCTCATCTCCCCCGGAGAGGCCGACCAGGAATCGATGACCGCGATATGCTTCGGGCCGAATTCTTCCTCATACATCTTTTTGCCCACCATCGCGCTGTTGTAGCTGCCGCTCAGCGGACTGGACAGCGTGATCACGAACACGTCCTCTTCTTCGCACTGATAGGCCTGCTTGAACGTCTCCGGCGACGGGCACGCGGTCTTCGGGCAGTTGGGGCTATTCCTCACCAGCTCCAGAAACCGCTTCTGGTCGAACGTCTCATCATCGATCACCTGAACGTCGTCCACCTGCAACGTCAGCGGAATGATCTGAAAATGCGGGTCCCGCCGCATCTCCGCCGTGATATCCATACAGCTGTCGCCGATTATTTTGTAGCTCATATTCCCCTCCGTAGTCATAACTATAAAAAGTAGTTTTGTATACTACATTAAATTATAATCATAACTACGCAGAATGTCAATGATTTCCAGATGTTTCTTTTGGAAATTGCCGCGCCGCAGTCTCGCTTTTCCGCGGCGGTTCCCAACCTTTCGTATCTTTTTATACTTCTCTTCCGGCGCCGGCCTGCTTCACGGCCGCGATATCGACCAGGGTCAGTTCCTTCACCCGGTTCTCCAGACTGGCCGCCAGGGCTCCCGCCGTATCCAGGGAGGTCAGCACATGGACGCCGGTCTCGATGGCGTTGCGGCGGATGATGAAGCCGTCGTGGCTCCGCTCCGCTCCCTGCTGGGGCGTGTCGATGACCAGGTCGATCCGGTGGCCCAGGATCAGGTCCAGCATATTGGGGGACTCCTGCTCGATCTTGTTGACGGCCACAGCTTTGACGCCATGGCTGTTTAACACTTTCGCGGTGCCCTTGGTGGAAAAGATCCGGTAACCTACCGCCGCAAACCTGCGGGCGATCCCGACCACGTCCTCCTTGTCCTCGTCCCGCACCGTGATGATCATGTTTTTATGCTTCGGCAGTTTGACGCCCGCGCCCTCGAACGCTTTATAGAGCGCCTCGTTAAACGTCTTCGCGATGCCGAGACATTCGCCGGTGGACTTCATCTCCGGCCCCAGGCTGATATCCGCGCCGCGGATCTTCTCGAATGAGAACACCGGCATTTTGATCGCGATGTAATCCGCTTTTTTCTGCAGCCCCGGTTCGTAACCTAATTCCCGTAAACTGTGTCCGCAAATCACCTGGGTTGCCAGGGGTACAATGGGAATGCCCGTTACTTTGCTGATATAGGGCACGGTCCGGGAAGAACGGGGGTTGACCTCGATGATATAGACCTTCTCGCCTGCCACGATGAACTGGATGTTGATCATCCCTTTCACATGGAGCACGCGGGCCAGTTTCTCCGTATAGTCCACCAGGACCGCCTCGATCTTCGGCGTGATGCTGGGAGCCGGGTAAACCGAAATGCTGTCGCCGGAATGGATGCCGGTCCGCTCGATGTGTTCCATGATGCCGGGGATCAGGATATCCGTGCCATCGCAGACCGCGTCCACCTCGATCTCCTTGCCGACCAGGTATTTGTCCACGAGGATCGGGTGGTCCTGGGCGATGCAGATCTGCATTCCCTGCCCGCCCAGCACATAGGAGGGACGCACCAGCACCGGGTATCCCAGCTCGTGAGCCGCCCGCTTGGCTTCCTCCGCGGTAAACACCGTATGGCCGGACGGACGCGGGATCCGGCATTTCTCCAGGATCCGGTCGAACAGCTCCCGGTCCTCCGCCGCGTCCACGTCCTCCGCCGCGGTGCCCAGGATCGGCACGCCCATCTTCATCAGGCTTTCCGTCAGCTTGATCGCCGTCTGGCCGCCGAACTGCACCACGGCCCCGTCCGGCTGCTCCAGCCGCACGATGGACTCCACGTCCTCCGGCGTCAGCGGCTCAAAGTACAATTTATCAGCAATATCAAAATCGGTGCTGACCGTCTCCGGATTGTTATTGATAATGATCGTCTCGTAGCCCTCCCTGGAGAACGCCCAGGTGCTGTGGACCGAGCAGAAATCGAACTCGATGCCCTGGCCGATGCGGATGGGGCCGGAACCCAGGACCAGCACTTTCTTCCGGTCATGGTTCGCCTCCGCCTCGTTGGCGCTGCCGAAGCAGGAATAGTAATAGGGCGTCTCTGCAGCAAACTCGGCCGCGCAGGTATCCACCATCTTATAGGCGGCGGTGATCCCGTTGTCATAGCGCATCTGCCGGATCTCGCTCTCCGGCACGCCGCTCAAGCGGGCGATCACATGGTCCGGGAACTCGATGCGCTTGGCCTCCCGCAGAAGCTCCGCGGTCAGCGGGCCTTTCTCCAGTGCGGCTTCCATCTCCGTCAGGATCGCCAGCTTGTCGATGAACCAGAGGTCGATCATGGTCAGCTCGTGGATCGTTTCATAGGGGATCCCCCGCCGCAGCGCCTCGGCGATGACCCAGATCCGCCGGTCGTCGATCTTTTTCAGCTGGTTCCGCAGCTGCTCGTCGTCCATGGCGCTGAAATCGTAGGAGCGCAGGCAGTCCACATGCTGCTCCAGGGAGCGGATCGCTTTCATCAGCGCGCCCTCGAAATTGGTGCAGATGCTCATGACCTCGCCGGTGGCTTTCATCTGCGTCCCCAGGCTCCGCTTGGCGCTTATGAATTTGTCAAAGGGCAGACGGGGCATTTTCACGACGCAGTAGTCCAGCATCGGCTCAAAGCTGGCGTAGGTTTTCTTCGTCACGGCGTTTTTGATCTCGTCCAGGGTGTAACCCAGCGCGATCTTCGCCGCTACTTTTGCGATCGGGTACCCGGTTGCTTTGGACGCCAGGGCCGACGAGCGGCTGACGCGGGGATTGACCTCGATCACACAGTATTCAAACGTCGTCGGATGGAGCGCGAACTGCACGTTGCAGCCGCCGGTGATCCCCAGCTCCGTGATGATGTTCAGCGCCGAGGTGCGCAGCATCTGGTACTCCTTGTCGCCCAGCGTCTGGGACGGAGCCACCACGATGCTGTCGCCGGTA